>NZ_JBIAVW010000005.1:22921-206273 GCF_042894785.1 Streptomyces sp. NPDC001502 | reverse complement strand
CCGGGGGCTGGGCGGCGCGCGGGTCGGGGCCGTTGGGGGGGGGGCTCCGGCGGCTCGGGGGGGGGGGGGGGGGTGGTGCCCCCCCCCGCCCCCCCCGCCCCCCCGCCCCCCCCCCACACCCACCCCCCAGCACCGGCCCGGGCTCCGAAGCCTTTCGTTCCGAGAGGAGTGAGTGCTCTCATGCGCTACGAATTCCGCATCTCGGGGGTCGTACCGGACACGCTCGCCGCGAGCTTTCCCGAGCTCGACCGGATCCCCGTACCGGAGCAGACGCTCCTGTTCGGCAGCGTGGCGGACGAAGCCCACCTGTACGGGCTCCTCACCCGCTTCCAGTCCCTGGGCCTGCGGGTGCTCGAAATGCGCCGACTGCCCGCCTGAACGGGAGCCACCGGGCATGCCGCAGGGCGTGCCCGGGTGAAGACCACCCGCTTCGGGTGATCACAGGAACCGGACCGCCGGACGACACTGCGATGTGGGCACCGAAGCCTGTGACCGACGAGCCGGAGCAGGACGGTCCTGCGCTGTACCGCCAACTGTGAGGTGAATTCCATGGGCCAGCCGACACCGACCGGGGGAAACTGGAACACCGGCCCTGCGCCGGGCACTACGCCGTTCCCAAGCGGCGACAGCCAGGGCGCGGGGAACGTGGGCACGTTGTTCGCCGCGGTCCTCCTCCTGGTCACCGGCTGTCTCGCGGTGTTCCAGGGCATCGCGGCCATCGCCAAGGACGACGTCTACGCACGCGTCGGAAGCTACGTCTTCGAATTCGACCTCACCGCGTGGGGCTGGATCCATCTCATCGTCGGGATCATCGTCATCCTCACCGGGGTGGGCCTGTTCGCCGGCTCGAACCTGGCCAGGGGCGCCGGTATCGCACTGGCCAGCATCAGCGTGATCCTCAACTTCATGTGGCTGCCCTACCAGCCCTGGTGGTCGATCATCATCATCGCGATCGACGTGTTCATCATCTGGGCCCTGTGCACGAGCTGGACGCACGCCACCGACTGACACGCCCCCTGCGCGGCGGCACCCGACCCGGCGACGGGCCGGGTGCCGCCGTACACAGGGGCCCGGCGTACTAGCCGTTCGGGTCGAGGAAGAAGGCGGGCTTCCGTACGGTGAGGGACCCGGCCATGGCCCTCAGGTCCTCGTCGGAAACGGTCGGTCCACCGCCGTTCAGCACCACGATGACGCCTTCGCGTCGCGCGATGTAGCGGATGTACCCGTTCGACGACGTGCGCCAGGTGTCGGGGGCGACCTGTTCGCACGGGCCCGCGCCGACCCGTGTGCCGCCGCGGTCGACCTCGCACGCGTCCGGGGGTGCGAAACCGGGGACCTGCGGGGCCACGGTGACCCGGACACCGCGCTGCTCGCGGTCGGCGGCGCTGGTCTCCACCGGCCTGGGCAGCAGGAGATAGCCGAACGTGCCGTCGTAGCTGTCGGCCTCCGGGAAGTACAGCCGGTAGTTCCGCAGCTCGGGGGCCAGCAACGGGACCGCGGAGGAGGCGATCTGCCGTTCCGTGTACGCGGAGATGCTGCGTTCGCCGAGGGCTGCCGACAACGGCCACATCAGCAGCAGGGCGGCGGCGAGCACCCCCCACCGGCGGAGGGAGCCGACTCCGGGCAGCGCGACGGCGGCCGCGGCCGCGTAGGCCCCGGCTATCAGGAGCGGCATCGCGTACCAGGTCAGGAGGGACCCGCCCCCTGTCCGGGAGAACAGGTACTCGGCCGCCAAAGCCAGCACCCCGCCCAGAGCGGCCACCCGCCAGGCGGGACGGACACCCGCCACGCGCAGCAGCACCCAGCCGGCCAGAGTGGTGACGAGCGGGACGGCCGCCATCATCATGAGTCCGAACCCCAGGCACCCCCAGGGCTCGTCGCTGTGGCACAGGTCGTCGAAGTCCCACGGCAGCACCGCCACCACGAGCCACAGGACACCCAGCAGCGCACCCACACCGGCGGGCCGGGCCGATGGGCCGAGCAACTCCCGGGCGCTGCGCGCCCTTCCGCCGCGGTTCTCCCCGCCCCCGCGTTCCTCCACGGTCGCACCCATGGCTGTCGTCCCCCTCGATGAAGATCCGTTCCGGTGCTCCATCGTGGCTGCGCGATCATGCTCACGCCATGAGTACGGATACTCATCCGGTCGGGCGGTGACCGGGCCCGTCAGCCGCAGTGGGGCCCTGCGGCCGACGGGCGTGTTCCCGGATCCGTCGTCCTGGCTACGCGGCGCCCGTCATACGGGCGAACACCACCACGTTGCTGTCGTAATAGTGCTTCTTGGGATCGAAAGTGCCGCCGCAGGTGACCAGGCGAAGGCCCGCGTGGTCGATGTTCTTGTAGACCTCCAGCGTGGGGAACTCGGCCTTCGGGTACTCCGAGACCCGGTCCACCGTGAACGTGACCGTCTTGCCGTCCTGCCGGGTGACCTTGATGGTGTCACCGCCCTTCATCGTCTTCAGCTTCTCGAACACCGCGGATGCGCCGTTCCACGTGACGTGCCCGGCGATCACGGCCGGTCCCTGGGAGCCGGGGGTCGGCCCCGGCTCGTACCAGCCCGCGAGCGCGGGGTCCTTCGGGGTCTGCATGGTGCCGTCCGGGTTCTGCTGCAGCGTCTCCAGGGAACTGGTCACGTTGAGGGAGGGGATCGTGATCTTCTGCGGCGCTGACCGGGCCAGGGCCTGCTCGGCCTGGCCCGCACCGGCATCCGTCCCTGTGCCGCCCTTCGATCCCCCTGCGGGCGCCTTCCCGGTGGGCGAGGCATCGGCGCCGGCCGGCGCCCCGCCGGGGAGGTTCTGTCCCGCCGGGGCGGCGGGCTGCGCCGCGTCCTGGCCGCCGCCGCACCCCGAGAGGAGGAGTCCGGCGAGGACGACGGCCGCCAGCGGGCCTGCGGTGCGGCGGCGGAGCCGCGTGGGGGCCGGCTTCACGCGCCGCCCCCGGTGGTCCCCCTGCGGACGGAGCCGACACCGGCCCGCTTCCGCCCGATGATCACCGCACCCGCCACCACCGCGAGTACGGTGATCGCCACACCGTCGCGCACCGTCACCGGTACCGCCGTGTGCTCCTCGGTGCCGCCGCCGGTCTCGATGCCGCCGACGGGGATCGACCCCACGGCAGCGCCCTTGACCTCTCCGCAGTTGGTCGGAGCCGTGGCCTCCTGGGGCAGCTTCGGGTCGAGCTCGCTCTTGCCGGCCCCCTCGAAGTCGTACTTCTTGTTCTTGTTGCGGTCGATGCCGTGCTGCACGACGTGCAGGTCCTTGATGTGGTCGACGACGTCCTGGCCGACCTCGATCGTCCGCTTGTAGCGGATCGTGCCCTGCGCGTCGGCGACGGGCATGCGCAGCACGTCGAGGCCGCTGGTGGGCTTGGTGTCCCCGCCCGTGGTGAGCGAGATGTTGATGTCACCGTAGTCGTGCGTGGCCTCGGTGTTGCTGAGGACCCCGTCGCCGTCCTTGTCGTCGGTCGCGTCCGGGCAGTGGAAGTCGTGCCCCTTCGTCGAGCCGTGCAGGTGCTGGGCCGACGGCTGTCCGGGCACCATGCCCTTGGACTCGATCTGTACGGTGAGCTGCCTGCCCTTGAGGGTGAGCATGACCGTACCGCTGGAGCCCGAGTTGTTCAGCTGCGCCAGGTCGATCTGGTACGCCTTTCCGCCCTGCGCGAGAGCTGGTCCGGAAAGGCCGAGGGTCAGGACCACGGCGGCGGGTATGGCGGCGAGAGCCACGTGGCGACCGGCGCGCTTGACTATCACATTCGCTCCTGTTCCGTGGATCCCCAGGACGGGAATCGCAGATCGTACGGGTTGTGAACGAGGCCCTGGAGAGGCTCTCGTTCATCCTTCGGTGCCCCAACGCCTGCGGATGGGTGCCCATATGAAAAAGTTTCAGGTGAGTTTGTTCGGCTGCGTTCGACTGCTGCGACTGCGTGACATCAC
Organism: Streptomyces sp. NPDC001502; assembly: GCF_042894785.1. Taxonomy (NCBI): domain Bacteria; kingdom Bacillati; phylum Actinomycetota; class Actinomycetes; order Kitasatosporales; family Streptomycetaceae; genus Streptomyces; species Streptomyces sp. NPDC001502. The sequence continues at coordinate 202,345 of NZ_JBIAVW010000005.1, read as the reverse complement.
GTCGGCCGGGGCGCGGAAACAAGGCAGCCTCGCAGGGCCTTTCGGGAACCGGCGCAATTCCGCGTGCGGTGCACGCCGGAACGCGGCCACGCCGCAGCCGGTCACCGTGTCGGTCAGGACGTGGCCCCACGGTGGGGTCCCCGAACGCCGCACGTCGGCGGCCTGCGTCAGGCCGCGGCGGCGCCTGCGCCGAGCGGCCGGGAATTCGTGAAGGAAACACACAGCCGCATACGCAGGGAGGAGGTCGGGGAATCCCTCCTCCCTGCGTCCAGGTCAGCCCTGCTCCCGCCTATCGGCACAGGCTGCGGCGGGGCCGACCGCGTCAGGTGGAGGACTCGGAACTCGGTCTCTCCGGAAGTAATCTGACCGCTATCAATTCGATTCTGCCGCATCTACGCACGCGCATCCACCGCCTTAGACGTCATTCCGGACGTCGACGGGGGCATCATCCCCGTCGTCGGTCCGGTCCGGTTCGGTCCCGACCTTTCTAGTCGTCCCGGCGGCGACCGGACGAATAGTTGACCTCTGATGCTAAGAAATGCCGTCAGGGCTACGCGTGCACCGGGAAGGACGCCTGGAAGGCGAGCCGCCCGTCGGCTCCGTCACCGATGTGCGTGAGCAGATCGTCGAACGCGAGGTACTCCTCCCAGTGCTGACCGCCCGTCGCCCGGGCCAGGCGCGCGACCACGAGGTCTTCGAGCTCCGGGAGACGCTTGTTCTTCCAGACCTTGTCCGCCACGCTCACCAGCAGGTCCTCCAGCGTCGTACCGGGAGCCGTCCACGAGGCGTGGGTTCCGGCGAAGCGGGCCAGGTCCGGGCCGAATCCGTGGGCCGACAGCAGCGCGCGGCCCGCCTCTTCGTGCGAGGAGCCGGGCTCGGACAGTTCGTCCGTGTGCACGGTCTTGCCGATGTCGTGGGTCGCCGCCCCGAAGAGCACGGCCGCGCGGTCGACGGCGATCTGCGGATGGCGATGGTCCATCCATGTGACCAGTTGGACCGCCACGTCGTGGACGGCACGCAGATGGGCGGCCAGCCGCGGCGGTGCGCCTAGGGACCGGAGCAGGTCCACCACCGGGTCCGGGAGCGGCCGGAGCGGCGGATCGGCAGGAGCGTGCAGGGCCTGGGACAAAGCGTCTGGGAAGCGCATCGCTTCAGGCTACGGACGGGCCTCGGGGCCTCCAACCGGCCGACGGGGAAAGTGGCTTACTAGCATCACCTCTCATGATCACATGGGTCGTCACCATTGTTCTGGCGTTCGTCGGCTACACCGTCACCTACCTCAACGGCCTGCGCCTGGCGCAGCGACAAGAGCGGCTCGCGCGGGTCAACCGGCAGCTCAGCGAGTTCTACGGACCGCTGTTCGCCCTCACGGAAGCCAACAGCCGCATCTTCGGCGCGTTCATGGAGCGCAACGCCCGTTCCGACGGCCGGTCGCCCTTCGCCCATGAGCTGCCGCCCACCGAGGAGGAACTCGCCGAGTGGCGGCTGTGGGTCACGACCGTCTTCCTTCCCAACATCCAGCGGATGCGCGACCTCGTCATCAAGCACGCGGACCTCCTGAGCGAACCGGAAATGCCGCCGATCCTGCTCCAGCTCTGCGCCCATGTCTCCGGCTACGAGATCACGGTCGCCCGATGGGAGCAGGGGAACCACGGCGAGCACCAGTCCGTGGTGCCGTTCCCCAGCGAGGAGACAGCCGCCTACGCGCGGCGCGGGTTCGCCGGGCTGAAGCAGGAACAGGGCAGGCTCCTCGGGCGACGGCGCAACAGCGGGGGATCGTGACGGTCGGGATGCGGGGAGCGCCACAGGACTGGGGAGTCGGTCGGATGGTCCGACAAGCGGGTCGGGTCGCCAGGGCCCCTACGGCGCTCCCGTACCTCCGAACGGAGGCGGGGGTCCACCAATTCGAGGGAACCGGGCGGCCGGAACCAGGCCGGGAGGCCGTCAGCTGCCGAAGGAAAGGGCGACGGCCCCGCTCGGGGCTGTGCGGTGCTCCGGCGCCGCTGTGCGGTTACAAGGAGATGTCACGTGTCGCGTGTTCTGAAGAGTGCGGGTCTTGCCCTGGTGCTCGGCCTGGCGGTCATCGGCGGTGCGTCCTCGGCGTCGGCGGACGCCACCGCGGAGGGCATCGCGGCCGGCTCGCCCGGTGTGCTTTCGGGCAACCTGATCCAGATCCCGATCCACGTCCCGATCAACGCGTGCGGCAACAGCGTCAACGTGATCGGCCTGCTCAACCCGACCGCCGGCAACATCTGCGTCAACGCCTGAGGGTCGTGAACCGTGGCCCATCCCGGTCGGAGGCTCGACCGGGATGGGCCCGCACGCACCACCGCCGTCAGGCCAGGGTGCGTACGTGCTGGTCGCGCAGCTCGTAGCGGGCCGCGAGCACGGCCAGTTCGCCCGTGGCCACCTTTCCGGCGAGGTCGGGCTCGGCCGCGAGCCGTCTGCGGACGTTGCGTACGTGCGCGTTGATCGTCGCGTCGACGCGGGCCTCGCCGTGCTGGCTGTGATCGATGGAAGGCCGTATCTGATCGGCCAGGTACTGGATGTGAGCGGGGAGCGGCTCGCCCGACTCGTCGGCGTGGACCGCCGCGGCGACCGCTCCGCACGACTGATGGGCCAGGACCAGCACGAGCGGTATGCGCAGCTCCAGAACCCCGTACGCGATGCTCCCCAGAACCGCCTCGTCCAGTACCTCGCCCGCCGACCGTACGGTCAGCAGGTCACCCAGCCCCTGGTCGAAGACCAGCTCGGGCGGAACGCGTGAATCGACGCAGCCCAGGACGATCGCGAAGGGCTGCTGGCCCTGGACGAGCCGGCGGCGCACGGCCGCGGACTCGTGCGGGTGCTCCTGGTCCCGGGTCCGCCACCGCTGGTTGCCGGCCGCCAGCCGACGCAGGGCCTGCGCGGGGGTGGTCACGGGCTCCGTGCTCTCCGGATCCCGCGGGGTGGCGAAGGCGGGAATGGCCGCGCCGAGGGTCAGACCCGCTCCGGCGGCCGCCGCCGTGCCCGCGAGGGCGGTGCGCAGCAGGGCGCGGCGGCTGTGCGGAGCGGGGAGGGTTCGTATGTTCGAAGACATGGCCGGACCGTAACCCGCCATTCCGATAAGGGAGTTGGCGCGTCGGTCACAATGGCGGGATCCGCGCGGGGGCAGGCTTGATGGGGCCGGGATCTTCTCAGCATGCGGGCAGCGCGTGAGCGGTGGGGTCACGGGGTGTCCGTCGCGCCCTCGGGTCGTGCCGCAGGGGCTTCGCGGACGGCCCGCCGGGCGGCGAGCCGCCGGACGGCAGCCTGCGCGCCCGATGCCATCCGCCGGGCCTCTGCGGCGAGCGCCACCTCGCCGGTCCCGGTCAGGCGGTAGTACTTCCGCAGCCGGCCCTGGTGGGCCTCCTCGCGGTCCAGCTCGATGACTCCCTCGGCCGCCAGCCGGTCCAGCACCCCGTAGAGCGTCCCGATGGGCAGCCGCACCTGTCCTTCGGACAGGGCTGCGGCCTCCGTGACGACGCCGTAGCCGTGCCGGGGCTCGTCGGCCGGCGCGGTCAGCACGTAGAACACGATGCCCCAGCCGAACCCGCCTCCGTTCTCGGGGTCCCCGGCCCGCGGAGCCGGCAGGGTGCCGCTGCTGTCGTAAACCTCGGCCACGAGGGTCACGTCGTTCACGTCGGCCCACGGACAATTCGGCCGACCCGGGCCCGCATGCGAGGCTTGCCCGGCACCCGGGAGGAGACCACACGATGCACACGCCGAGCCGGCCCGAAGACCTCGAACACCCCGAACTGCTCTGGTCCAGAGCGGTGACCATGGCCATCGTCGACACCGCCTGCTCGACGGGCACCGAGTTCGCCCTCGACGACGACGGCCTGTGGTGCCACTCCACGGGCGCGGGCGGCTGGTGGCGCCTGACCCTGCTGGACGGCGGGCACGCGGTGTTCTGCGGCCAGGACCCCGACGGCAGCCACACCCATGTCGGCGGAGAGCAGATCGACTTCCTCGCGGGCGGCCCCGACTGGCTGCCCTGGGACCTCCTGCGCGACGACGCCGCAGGCAATCTCTTCGGCTTCGTCTACTGGTGGGAGAACGGCGCGTGGCACCGCATCCCTTACCCGGACGAGGTGCGGGAGGACGGACTGGACGGAGCCGCGGCCTGGGTGGGCCCGGACGAGGAGGAGTTCCTCGGACTCACCGTGTCCTCGTTCGACGCCCCGTACGCGCTGGCGCCGAGCCTGACCGAGGCCGTCGCCCGGTTCGCGGCCCTGGTGCGCGAACGCAAGGCGGACGCGGACGCCGTGGCGGCGCTGCTGGCGGTGGCCCACGCCGAAGGCCGCCCGGCCCCGCGCCTCGACGCGGCACTCGACTTCGCCGCCCGCGCGGGCATCCACGCATAGGCCCGCGCGGGCTCGCGCGGCTACTTGAGCGCGGCGAACGCCTTGGTGAAGGCCAGCGGCTGCTGGAGGATCGAACTGCACGTCGCGTCGGCGTGGTTGACCGCCCCGGCCGCGCACTGCTTGTCCCGCGTGGAGGACCACATGGCCAGCCGGCCGATCCCCTTCGACGCGGCGAACTCCACGAGCTGCGTCGCGTCCTCCACCGTGAATATCTCGCTCGCGACATCGTTCACGCCGATCATCGGCGTGACGGCCACGGCCTTCCACGCCGCCGCGTCGGACAGCCCGAGGACACCCTTGATCTGCGCCTGCGTGGCCGTCGCGGCCTGGATCGCGTACTGCCCCATGTCCGTGCTGTACGCCGGTCCGTAGTCCATCGCCATGATGTTGACGGCGTCGACCCGCACACCGTTCTTCTTGGCGTCGGCCAGCAGCGCCACACCCGGCTGGGTCAGGCCCTCGGGCATCACGGGCAGCGTGAAGGCCACGTCCAGGCCCGGGTGGGACTTCTGCAGCCGGGCGATGGCCTGCGCACGCCGCGCGTTGGCCGCCGTGTCCGGCAGGGCCGCGCCCTCGATGTCGAAGTCGACCTTGGTGAGCCGGTACTGGTCGACGACCTTGCCGTACGCGGCGGCCAGCTCGTCCACGGTGGCGCAGTTCAGCGCCAGTTCGTGACCGGCGGCCCCGCCGAACGACACCCGTACGTCACCGCCCTTGGCGCGCAGCGCACCGATCTGGGCGGCGACCTTGTCGTTCGCGAGATCCGTGACGCCGCCCCACAGCGGTGCGCAGCCGCCGCCGGAGGTGATGAAGGCGAGGTGGAACTCCTTCACCCCGGTCTTCGTCGCGGTGTCGACCAGGTCGTAGGCGGGGTACAGGGAGGTGTCGACGTACGGGGCGAAGCGCGCGCCGCCGCCCCCGGGGGCGGGAGTTCCGGTGGGGGCGGTCGCCGTGGGGGAGGGCGGCTTGGTCCCGGTGGGCGCGGCGGAGGTGGCGGACGCGGTCGGGGCCGGGCTCGCCGTGACGGTGGGCCGGGCGGTGGGGCGCCCGCTGGGCTGGGCCGTGGCGCCCTGGTCCACCGAGCACTTCACCCCGTTGATCAGGCACCCGGTGGGGTCGCCGAGGGTGCCGGTTCCGCTCGCGACGAAGCCGACGGTGACGGAGGCCCCGGCCGCCAGCTGTCCGTTCCAGCTCGCGGGCTTCACGGTCACGCGGCGACCGGAGACCGTGTGGGTGCCGTTCCAGAGCGAGTCGATCTTCGTGCCCGCCGGCAGGTCGAACTGCAGGGTCCAGTCCGACTGCGCCGTGCCGGTGCTGTTGGTGATGACGTACTGGCCGGTGTAACCGCCGCTCCAGGAGCTGGACTTGGTGTAGACGGCTCCGACGGAGGTCGCCTGCGCGGTCCCGGTGAACGCGAAGGCCACCCCACCGATCACCGCCGCCGTCACGATCGCGCCCGTGACCTTCGCCGTACGGCTCGTCCTGCGCCGGTGCCCGACTGTGCTGCCCATCGCGTGCCTGCCTCTGTGTTACTGGGGAGTTGGGGATCCGGCAGCACGCTAGCCGCACCGAAACGGACATTCGTTCGTTTCGGTGCGGCCCTGATGAGTCTTAGGTTCCGCTTAAGGCAGGGGAAAGCGGGGCATCAGGAAGGGGGTTCGCGGAGCCCGCGTGTTGCGTCCTGCAGGGAGGAGTCGTCGAACGGGTTGTTCATCACGCCCGAGGCCTCGCAGCTCGCGATCACACCGCTGCCGGCGCCGATCTCGCAGACCTCGAAATAGGCGTTGTCGATCCAGCCTGCCTCCAGGTACGTGGTCCACGAGGCGCTCGTCCGGCCGCTGGGCACGGTCCGCACGGGGGCTACGCTCGCACCGTGAACGCCACATGGGAACCCACGATGACGGGCGTGCTGCGACTTCCCTCAGGCCGGCTCGTCCGCGGCCGGGGACTGAGCCGGCCACTCCCGCAAGGCCCGGAGCCCACCTTCGCGCTCCACCTGCTGGGCCGCCGGCCACCGCCGGTCGCCTGGGAAAGCCGCTGGCTCCGCTGGCCCGACTTCTGGCTGCCGTCCGACCGCGCCACAACCGCCGACGCGCTGCGCGAGGCATGGACACGCGCCGAGGCCGAACGCGTCGAGATCGCCTGCGCCGGCGGACACGGACGGACCGGCACCGCCCTGGCATGCCTTGCCGTGCTGGACGGGGTACCCAGCCGTGAGGCCGTCGCCTATGTCCGGGAGCACTACGCTCCGCGCGCCGTCGAGACCCCCTGGCAGCGCCGCTTCGTCTCCCGCTTCCAGTAGCGGCGTCACTCATCAGCCATAAGCACAGGACGCTTCACCAACCCGGTGAACCCTCGCGGTCACAGCATGAGAGCGGCGTGGCTCCCGGTTTGGCTCCCCTGAGCCGGACCGGGCGCCCAACACCCGCTTGACCTGCGCGGACCCATGCAGGAGTGCCTATGGATCCATCCGTTCCGCTCACGGGCGTCCTCTTCTGGCCGACGGCCTCAGCCGTGCGTGGCGTCGATGACGCAGAAGCGGTTGCCCTCGGGGTCCGCCAGCACCACGAAATCCGGGCCCTCCGGGTAGGAATCCCAGTCGACGTGCCGCGCACCCAGCAGGACCAGCCGCTCCACCTCCGCCGCCTGCTCCGCCGCGTCCGCCGCGTACAGGTCGAGGTGGACGCGCGGCCGTTCCTGTACGGGCGTGACACTGCGGCCGAGCGCCAGGCCCGGCCCGCCGCCGTCGGCCGGGACCAGGACCGTCCAGCCGTCGTCCACCTGGCCGCCACGGGGTACGTACCCCAGCGCCCGGCTCCAGAATTCCGCGGCCCGCCGCACGTCCGCGGCTCCCATGACGATCGTTCCGAGGGTCAGCATGATCCGATTCTGGCAAACCGGGACCGGCTCACACCCCCTACGGTGCCGCCGGCCGCTCGATCGCGACCATCGCCGCGTCGTCGTCCAGGGTGTTGCCGGCCGCGTGCTTGAGCAGGTCCTCGCACAGCCGGTCCAGCAGTGCTTGCGGACGCAGGCCCGACCATGCGGTCACGCGCCGCGCCAGCGGGTAGAAGGCGCCCGCCCGGTCGCGTGCCTCCAGGACACCGTCCGTGTACAGGAGCAGGACGTCACCTTCGGCGAAGGCGAAGGTCTGCGCGGTGACCGCCGACGCCACGAGCCCGGCCAGCCCCAGCGGCGGCGCGGGCCGGTCCACCTCCAACTGCTCGGCGCCGCCGTCGCGCAGCACGAGCAGCGGCGGCGGATGGCCGCAGCTGACGAGGTGCAGCACCGGCTCGGCGTCGGGGATGTCCAGGACGGCCGCGGTCACGAAGCTCTCGCCCTCGTCCCCGGCGCCGTCCAGGTCCGCCGAGACCGCCGCCTCCAGGTAGTCCACCAGGCCCGGAAGCCCGGCCTCCTGGTGGGCGGAGGCCCGGAAGGCGCCCAGTACCAGTGCGGCTTCCCCGACCGCCTCCAGGCCCTTGCCCCGGACATCGCCGATGATCAGCCGCGTGCCGGTGGCGGTCCGGGCGGCGGCGTACAGGTCGCCGCCGATCTGGGCCTCGGCCGCGGCGGCCAGGTACACGGAGGCGACGTTCAGCGGGCCGATCCGGTCGGGCAGCGGCCGCAGGACCACCTCCTGGGCGGTCTCCGCCACCGAGCGCAGCTGGGTCACCTCCTTCTCGTGCACCTCGCGCAGGTGGGCGAAGAAGGTCACGAACACCGAGATCATCACGAGCGCAATGATCTGGAAGGTGTGGTTCAGGTCGGTCAGGGTGGTGCGCGCCGTCGCGACCACCACCTGGGCCAGTACGGCGACCAGTCCGACGAAGGCCGTCATCCGCGGCCCCGCGAACGACGCGGTCACGGCCGGGGCGGCGGCCAGGAACGGTCCGAGGTGCACCTCGGGAGGAGCGAGCACGTCGATCAGCGTCACGAGGGCGATCAGCGCGAACGGGACCGCCAGCTGCGCGCGGCTCACCCTGGGGGACCGGTGGTGACGAGGGGACGACGGCGGCCGGAGATCCATTCCTCCTGCATACACCGCGAGGTGAGCCGGATCCCCGAAGCCCGGCCGTCGCAGGCGGACCTGCCGGTCCTACGGACGTCGGCCGGTCCTACGGGCGACGGCCGGGCCTGCCGCCCTTCCCGCCCTTTCCGCCCTTGGGACCGCCGGAGGCGCCGCGGGGGTTCTTGCCCGCCGGCTTCCCGGACGAGGACTTCCCGGCCCCCGCCTTCCGCTGCGCGCCGCCACCGCCGGCGCCACCCGCACCCGTTTCCGGCCGCTTGCGCTTCGCCTTGGGCTGCGGCGGGGTCGGTGCGCGCCCCCGCGTGCTGTTCACGGTCCGGCCGCGGACGATCCCGATGAACTCCTCCACCAGATCGGTGGTCTCCTCCTGCGGCCACGACAGCGCGACCCGCGAGGCGGGCGCGTCGGAGACCGGCCGGTAGGTCAGGTCCTTGCGGTGGTGCAGGCGGGCCAGCGACTGCGGGACGACGAGTACACCGACCCCGGCGGCCACCAGCTCGATGGCGTCCGCCGTCGTCTCGGGGCGCTCGATCGCGGGCTTGCCCGGCAGCTGCTCCCAGTCCAGGGTGTCGTCGAGCGGGTGGAACACGATCTCGTCGGCGAGATCCTCGGTGGACACCTCTTCCGCAGCGGCCACGAGGTGATCCTTGGGGACCACGACCACCGTCGTCTCGGTGTAGAGGGGGATCGCGCTGAGGTCGTCACGGTCGACCGGAAGCCGCACGAATCCGGCGTCCGCGCCGCCCGCCCGCAGAACGCCGAACGCCTCGATCGGGGACACCGCGACCAGGGTCAGCGGGACGTCGGGCAGCCGCTCGTTCCAGATACGCACCCACTTGCTGGGTGTCACCCCCGGGACATAAGCGAGCCGGAACGAATGGGGTACTTCCGAGCCTGTCACCCCGCAAGGTTACCGGTCGTGGTCGGAGGTAGCGCACACGCTCGATACTCTTGACACCATGACGTCGCACCAGAACACCCAGACGATGAAGCCCGCGACCGCGGCGAAGAAGCTGGGCGTGTACCTCGAGGCCACCCCCGCAGAGTTCCAGGAGGGTGTCGTCTCGCGCAGCGAATTGAGTGCGCTCCAGGCCGATCCGCCCCAGTGGCTGAAGGAGCTGCGCGCCAACGGTCCGCACCCCCGACCGGTGGTGGCGGCCAAGCTCGGCGTGTCCATCGCCGGCCTCGCCCGCGGCGGGGTCACCGAGCCCCTCACCACGGAGCAGATCGAAGCGCTGAAGCAGGAAGCCCCCGAGTGGCTCCAGCGTGAGCGCACCACCCAGGCCGAGGTCCGCAAGGAAACGGTCCGCATCAAGGAGAAGCAGGCCGAGAAGGCCGAGAAGGCCCGCGACCAGCGCTCCTGACCTGCGACTCCGCCTTCCGCCAGGCCTGGTCTCCCCGTGGGGAGGCCAGGCCTGACGCCTTCTCCCGGCCCGACCGACAAGACACCCCCTACGCCCCCGCGCCCCCCGTGCCCCCTGTGTCCGCGGAGGCGGCCCCGCCGTCCCCCAGCAGCCGCACCGCCCGGTCGAGCCGGGCCTGCCTGGTCTCCGGCGTGAGCGCCTGCAGCAACGGCAGGATCACCTGGTAGCGCCCGGTGCGGTCGAGTGCCTCGAACGCCCGCGCGGCCGCCGGGTGCGCCTCGAAGGCCGCCGCGAGGTCCGGTGGCACCGCCGCCGTCCGCTGCGACTCGTAGGCGTGCGTCCACCGCCCGTCCGCCTGCGCCCTGCGCACCTCGGCGAGCCCGGGCTCACGCATCCGCCCCGCGGCGCTCAGCTCCGCGACCTTGTCCACGTTCACCTGTGACCACAGGCTCCTGGGTCGGCGCGGCACGTACTTCTGCAGGTAGTACCGCTCGTCGAGGGCGCGCCGCTGCCCGGAGATCCAGCCGTAGCACAGCCCGGTGTCGACCAGCTCGTCATCGGTGACCGACGCGATCCCGGACTTCTTCTTGGCCACCTTGATCCACACGCCCTCGCGCCGCGTGTGGTGCTCGGCCAGCCAGTTCTCGAACGCCTCGGCGTCCGCGAAGCCGACGATCTCCACCCCGCCCAGTTCCTCCATGCACCCACGCTATCGCCCGCCCTGCGGGCCGGCCTCGGCCGACACGGTCCGGGAAGCGGCGCACGGTTCGGCCAGTACCTCCCCCAACGTGGGCCTGCGGGTGCCGAGTTCGAGGATCACGATCCCGTGCTCGACGGCCAGGGCGCCGACGCGCACCGCCGTCATACCGGTCACGGCGAGCCGGCCCGGCCCCGACAGACCGGCCCGGACCACCGTCGGCCGGCTCGCCGCGGTGCGGAGTCCCCACGACGACCCGGGCCACGGTGCGCTCATCTCGGCGGCCCCGGCCACATCGCACGTCTCGCGTCTGTTCACCAGGATCGGCGCCCGGGGCCGGGTCCAACCCGTCATCATGGCCTACGAGATGGGCTGGTCGCACCGCCTCGCTGAGGGGCCCGGGCGCCGGGGTGCGAGTGGCGCCGGCGCGCGGGGTGCTGAATCGATTCCTCAGGCGGTGACGGCCTCCGGACGGTTCTCCTCCCGCCGTCCGGCGGAGGCCGCCGAACGCGAGGAGAGCAGCCCGTCCACCGCCAGGGCGCCGGGGCCGGTGAACACCAGCAGGAGGAAGGCCCAGCAGAACATCGCCGAGGCCTCGCCGCCGTTCTGCAGCGGCCACAGCGCACCGGGCTGGTGCACGGTGAAGTACGCGTACGCCATCGAACCGGAGGCGACGAAGGCGGCCGCCCGGGTGCCGAGACCCAGCAGGATCAGGGCGCCCGCGACGAGCTGGATGGCGGCGGCGTACCAGCCGGGCCAGGTGCCGGCGGCGACGGTTCCGCCACCGTGCGCACCGCCGAGGACACCGAAGAGGGAAGCGGCGCCGTGCGAGGCGAAGAGCAGTCCGGTGACGATCCGGAACAGGCCGACGGCGTAGGGCTGGGCATGGTCGAGACGTGCGTTCATGGGGGGAGGCTCCTTCGGTCGGGGACGGGTCCCGAAGTCGTGCCGGTGTTCTCCAGCGTGGGCGAGCCATAGGTTAGGTAGACCTAACCAAGCTGGCAAGTGCGAGTTCCGGCCACCCACCGAGGGGGTCCGACGCTACCCCGCACCCGGAGGGCCGCGCCGGTGGCGCGCGGATCGGCGCGCCCGTGCGAGGGATCGGGGACCCGCCGGTCCGCTCCCCTGTGACGGACCGGCAGGTCCGCGTCTGAGTCCGGTCTGTGCATCGCGCGCAGTTCGCTTGATCTTGCGTGCACGAGGTTCCGCGTCCGGCCGTGTGGTTCCCGCGGCGCGTCGGCCCCGTCCGCAGGCAGCCGGCCGACCCGTGCGGTCCGCTGGGCGCGTGAGCATCCTCCCCGGCCGTGACTGGTGGACCGGGCTCCCGCCCGCGGCGGGAGCCGCCGTCATGGCCACCGGCATCATCTCCGTCGGCCTGCACCTGACCGGGCAGGAGGCGGCGTCACTGGCCGCGCTGGTCGTCGCCGGGGCGCTGTGGCTCGTACTCGCCGCCGACTTCACCGCCCGGCTGCTGGGCGACCGCGGGCGGTTCCGCGCCGAGGCCGACACACCGGCCGCGCTGACGGCCGTCGCCGCCACCACCGTCATCGGGGCCCGGCTCTCGCAGCAGGGCTGGCAGACGGCGGCCGCCGTGCTGCTCGTGGTGGCGGCGGTGCTCTGGCCCGGGCTGCTGTTCAACGTCCTGCGGCACTGGCGGCGGCGCATGCCGGGAGCGGCCTTCCTCGGCTGCGTGGCGACCCAGGGACTCTCCCTCCTCGCCGCGTCCCTCGCCGACGCCGGCCACCAGGACCCGCTGGCACGGGCGGCGCTGGCCGCCTTCTGCCTCGGCCTGCTGCTCTACCTGGCGGCCCTCTTCCGCTTCGACCTGCGCGAGGTGGTGGGCGGGGCGGGTGACCACTGGGTGGCGGGCGGTGCGCTCTCCATCTCCGCCCTGGCCGGATCCAAGCTCACCGCGTCACCCGTATGGACCGGTTCGGCACACACCACCCTGCGTACCGTCACTCTGGCCCTGCTCGCCCTGTCCCTCGTCTGGTACGCCGTCCTCCTCGCCGCCGAACTGCGTCACCCGCGGCCGCGCTACGACATCCGGCGCTGGGCCACCGTCTTCCCGCTCGGCATGACGGCCACCGCCTGCCTCTCCGTGGCGGACCCGGCCGGCGTCGCCTGGCTGCGCCCGCTGGGCGAGGTCCTGCTCTGGATCGCCGTCGGGGCCTGGCTGCTGACCTTCGCCGCGCTGGTCGCCTCGCACCTCACCGCCGGGAGCGGGGCGAGGGGCCGCTGACGCCCGCCCCGCGCGCGCCGTGCCCCCGCCCCGCCACCTCGCGCCGTGTGGCGACGGCGCCGCCACCTCAGTAGGGTCCCGGCATGGCGTACACATTCCAGGTGACCATCGACTCGACTGACCCGCACACACTGGCCGACTGGTGGGCCGAGGCCCTCGGCTGGGAAGTGGAGCCGAGCGACGAGCAGTTCATCCGCGGCCTGATCGAGGCGGGCCACGCGAGCGAGGACGACACCAAGACCCACCGGGGCACCCTCGTCTGGAAGGCGGGCGCCGGGATCCGCCACCCGGAGGGCCTGGAGCGCGCACCCCGCGTCCTCTTCCAGTTCGTCCCCGAACCCAAGACGGTCAAGAACCGGGCCCACTTCGACGTCCGTACCGGCTCCGACGACCCGAAGGCACTGGTCGAACGCCTCATCGCCAACGGCGCCACACACCTCCACGAGGGCCGCCAGGGCCCCAGCGTATGGACGACACTCGCCGACCCGGAGGGCAACGAGCTCTGTGTCTCGCACTAGCGCGCACCGAACACACCCAGGGGGCTGCCCGCCGTGAACGTCATCCTCTTCGGCGCGACCGGCATGCTCGGCCGGGGCGTCCTGCGTGAGTGCCTGCGTGACGACGCGGTCGAGAGCGTCGTCGCCGTCGGACGCACCCCGCTCGGCGTCAGCCACCCCAAGCTGCGCGAGTGCGTCCAGGACGATCCCTCCGACCTGGCCGCCGCCGGCATCGACCCGGCCGCGTACGACGCCTGCTTCTTCTGCCTCGGGGTCTCCTCCGTCGGCATGAAGGAGGAGGCGTACCGGCGCGTCACCTACGACCTGACGCTCGCCGTGGCCCGGCCGCTGGCAGCCGCCAATCCCGGCATGACCTTCGTCTACGTCTCCGGCGAGGGCACGGACAGCTCCGAGCAGGGCCGTTCCATGTGGGCCCGGGTCAAGGGGAAGACCGAGAACGACCTGCTGGAACTCCCCTTCCGCGCCTACATGTTCCGCCCCGGCATCGTCCAGCCGGTGCGCGGCGTGCCCTCCAAGGCCCGTCTGTCCCGGGTGTTCTACGCCGTCCTCGGCCCCCTGGTCCCCCTCGTGCGGCGGGTCGCCCCGAACCTCGTCATCACCTCCGAGGCCTTCGGCCGCGCCATGATCGCCGTCGCCACCCCCGGCACCGAGATCCCCGGCCACATCCTGCGGCCCGCCGACATCAACCGCCTGGGCACGGCGCCGACCAGGCATAATTGACTACCGGGCACACCCTCCCGCGCGTGAGAATGAGCCATCTCAAACCGGGAGGACCCCATGAGCCAGGAGACCCTGACTCTGCATGACCTGCTGCCCGCACAGGCGCTGGCGGACTCGATCGACGCAGGGTACGTGACCCGCAAGTCGCACCCCGAACTGCCGCTGTCCATCTACACCTACACACGGACGGCCCAGTACGAACGCGTTTGGAACGACGTCACCACACGCTGCCGCGGACTCGTCGCCGACGACGAAACCGGCGCGATCGTCGCTCTGCCACTGCCGAAGTTCTTCAACGTCGGCGAGCACGAGTCGGGTCAGCCGTACGCCCCCGCCCTCCCGGACGAGCCGTTCGAGGTCTACGACAAGGTCGACGGCAGCCTCGCCGTCGTCTTCCACTACGCGGACCGCTGGCGGGTCGCCTCCAAGGGTTCCTTCATCAGCGCCCAGGCGACCTGGGCGCAGCGCCTGCTCGACGGCCGGGACACCGCGGCCCTGCGCCCCGGCACCACCTACCTCGCCGAGATCCTGTACCCGCAGAACCGCATCGTCGTCGACTACGGCGACCGCCGGGACCTCGTCCTCCTCGCGGCCTTCGGCCGGGACGGTACCGAGGTCCCGCTCACCGAGGCCGCGTCCCACTGGGAGGGAATCGGCTCCGTCGTCACGGTCTGGCCCGCCATGCCCATCGGCGAGCTGATCGCGCTCACCGAGTCCAACACCCTGCCCGGCGGCGCCCCGGCGACCGGCACCCAGGCGGAGGGCTTCGTGCTGCGTTTCGCCTCCGGTGTGCGTGCGAAGGCCAAGCTGGCCGAGTACGTACGGCTCCACCGCGTGCTCACCAAGGTCACCGAGCGGGACATCTGGCGCGCCCACGGCATCCAGCGGTTCGCCGGCCTGCCCGTCAAGCAGCTCGCCCAGGGGCTCGGCACCACGGCCGCCGAGATCGAGGCCTCGGGCGGCAAGCCGCTCGACGCGCTGCTGGACCAGGTGCCCGACGAGTTCGACGCGTGGGTGCGCGAGGTGATCGAGCGGATCGAGAGCGAGGCCGCGCGGCGCGAGCGCGCCAACGACGAGGCGTACGCGGGACTCGCGCACCTGGCCGCCGACCGGGGTGCCTTCGCCCGGGCCGTGAAGGCACTGCCCGACCGGGAGGTCCGGGCCGCGATGTTCCTGCGCCTGGACGGACGGTCCACGGAGCTCGCCGTATGGCGCAACGTGCGGCCGGAGACGTCCGACCCCTTCACGAACGACGAGGAGAACTGACCCGTGTCCGAAGAGACACCCGAGAACACGGTCGCGACCGCGGAGGTGACCGCGGAAGTGACCGCGGAAGTGACCGCAGACGCGACCGAGGAAGTGACCGCAGACGCGACCGAGGAAGTGACCGCAGACGCGACCGAGGAGGCGAACGCGGCCGTGGCCGCCGCCGAGGAGGCCCCGCTGCCCGTCGTGCACGTCATGACGGGCCTGCCGGCCTCCGGCAAGACGACGGCCGCGCGCGCCCTGCAGGCCGCGGCCGGCGGCCGCATGCGCCGCGTCAACCTCGACGACCTGCGGCTCATGCTCGACCTCCCGGACCCCGCGCGGGGCCGTAGCTTCAAGCACGAGCAGACCGTGCTGGCCGTCCAGGACGCGGCGGTCCGCGCGGCGGTCGACGGCGGTTTCGACGTGGTCGTCGACAACACCCACCTGACCAAGAACATCCCCAAGCGGCTCAAGGCGGCGGTCGGCGGTCTCGCGACCTTCGTCGTGCACGACTTCACCGACGTCCCGCTGGAGGAGTGCCTGCGCCGGGACGCCGCGCGCGAGCGCCAGGTCGGCGAGGAGATCATCCGCGTCCTTGCCGAGAAGCACGAGAAGGCCCGGCGGGGAGGCTGGCGGCTGACGTCGGAGTGGATGAACGGCGGGGCGAGCGGGGTGGCCGCGCCGCCCGTGACGGAGTACGTCCCCGACCCGGCCCTGCCGGCGGCGGTGATGTGCGACATCGACGGCACGCTGGCGCTGACCGGCGACCGGGGCCCGTACGACTTCTCGCGCTGCGAGCTCGACCTGCTCAACGAGTCCGTGCGGCACGCGCTCGACGCCTTCCGGCGTGCCGACGGCGACGTGATCGTGCTGCTGTCGGGGCGCGGCGAGGAGCACCGTCCGCAGACGGAGTCCTGGCTGCGGCGCCACGAGGTGCCGTACGACGAGCTGTGGATGCGCGCGGCGGGCGACACACGCCGCGACGACGTGGTGAAGGCGGAGCTGTTCGACACGCATGTGCGCCACCGGTACGCGGTACGGGTCTCGCTCGACGACCGGGACCGGGTGGTCGCGATCTGGCGCCGGATGGGCCTGCCCACCTGGCAGGTCAACTACGGCGACTTCTGAGGGCCCGGCCGCCGTGAATGCCGTGAATGCCGTGCGGAACGTGCTGATCGTGGACGGCGCGAACGTCGTCGGCTCGGTGCCGGACGGCTGGTGGCGGGACCGGCGGGGCGCGGCCGTCCGGCTGCGCGACCTGCTGGCCGGCCGGGGCGGGGACGAGGAGATCGTCCTCGTCGTCGAAGGCGCCGCCCGGAGCGTCGAGTCCGTCCCCGGTGTACGGGTGGACTCGGCGCCCGGGAGCGGTGACGACCGGATCGTGGAGCTGGCCGCCGCGTATGCCGAGCGCGGCTGCGTCGTGGTCACGGCCGACCGCGAACTGCGGGAACGGGTCCGGGCGTACGGCGTCGAGTGCGTGGGTCCGCGTGCCGTACGCCCGGTGGACTGACTGCTGACCTGGCTGACTACCCGCCTGCCTGGCTACCGGCCGACCGACCGGGACCGGGTCAGCGGCAGTACTTCACCTCGGAGAGGTTCTTGACGTAGCGGGCGGAGACCCAGCGCTCCTTGTCGTAGGCGCGCTTGGGTGCCTGGGCGTCGTGCTCCCAGTCGCCGTTCTTCTCGGCCAGGCGGTACCAGATGCGGTTGCCGTCGACCTTGTCACCGTACTTCTTGCACTCGATCTCGACCTTGCTGTGCGGGTACACGTGGCCGAGGGACTGCGAGTGGGTGCTCGGCTTGCTGCGGACCGTCAGCGGGCCCTTCGACACGACCTTGCCGATGACGTACTTCTCGGGATACACACCGGGCTCCGCGGACCCTCCGCCGACGACGATCTCCCGCGGCGGCAGGTTCTCCGGACCGTCGTCGGCGACGGCGGCGCCCGCTCCGACCAGACCGAGAACCAGGCTGCCGGTGGCGAGAGCGAGGGTGGTTCTGGTGGGCTTCAGCATGAGCCGGCTCCTCTACGAAGACATCCACCCGGCCGCGACGCGCGGCACGGGGCGGCAACCAGGCGGTTGCCAGGGACGACTATGACGAGGGCGGGGAGGGTAGCCCCGGTGGCTCACCGTCGTTTAACCCGATATGACCAATTTGTCCTATCGGAGTGCGCGGCCGTGCGCCCCAGGGTGCGGGCGGTGGCGGCCCGCGCGAGAGTGGGTGCCATGGGTATCGATGACTACGGCGGCGGCGCCGGCGCACACGAGAGCGGCGTCCTCGTCGTGACAACCAACGACGTCCCCGGCTACCGGGTCGAGCGCGTCATCGGCGAGGTCTTCGGCCTCACCGTCCGCTCCCGCCACCTGGGCAGCCAGATCGGCGCGGGCCTGAAGTCGATGATCGGCGGCGAACTGAAGGGCCTCACCAAGACCCTGGTGGAGACCCGGAACCAGGCGATGGACCGGCTCATCGAGCAGGCGAAGGCGCGCGGCGGCAACGCCGTGCTGATGATGCGCTTCGACGTCACCGACGCCCAGGACGTCGGGACCGAGGTGTGCGCGTACGGGACGGCCGTCGTCCTCGTACCCGCCTCCACCTGACCCCGCCCGCGGCCCCGCCCTCGGCCCCGCCGCCCGAGGGTGTGCACGGGGATGCGATGCTCCCCGCGTGAGCGAACCACGTGAGGTTGTCATCGTCCGCCGGCCGGGTCGTGACCTTTGTGCCCAGGACGGGTTGGCCGGGCTGCTGACCGCCTACCACCTGCGGACGCAGGAGGAGAAGGGCGAGGCCGTCGCCGGCGCGGACGCACTGCCCGACCGCTACCGCGCGGAGATCACGGATCCGCAGCTGGCCTTCGCCCGCGATGCCGTGCTGCTGGCATCGATCGGGGACACCGCGGTGAGCTGCCTGGTGGTGGCCGCCCCCGTGGACGGGCGGTCCGAGGTCAAGAGGCTCTGGACGGCCCCGGAGTTCCGCGGGCTGGGCATAGCGCGCCGCCTCGTCGGCGCCGCGCTGGCGCATGCCGAGGAGTGCGGCCTCGATGCGGTCCGGCTCTCGGTGTGGCAGTGGCGGGCAGGCGCGATCGCCCTGTACGAACGGCTCGGGTTCACCGTCACCGGTTCGTGGGACGAGCGGGACCGGCTGGTCTGCATGGAACGTTCCGTGTGAGGGGAACACGCCGCTGCAGGTGGGCCGGGCCGGCCCGTCGGGCTCACACCCGGCTCACACCCGGCTCACACCCGGCTCACACCCGGCTCACGCCGGCCCGCGGCCGGGCCCTACCGCTTCCAGAGGGTCACTTCGGTGATGTAGGTCGGGACCGTGTAGTTCTTGTCGGTCGAGGGCTCCAGGCTGACGATCTTCACCATGGCCAGGTTGCCCTTGGACGTGACGGTGCACAACAGGTCGCCCTGGACGATGGTGCTGTCCGCGCCGGTGACGTCCGCCTCCCGCAGCCGGTTGGGGATGGGGTCGGTGGCGGCCCCGGTCTCGCACTGTTCGGGGGTGGGCCCCTTGCTCTTGCCGAAGGAGGTCGAGGTGCGGACCCCGTCGTAACCCATCGTCAGCTCCTGGTCCGACGAGTTGATCTCGCCGGTCGTGGCCACCTTGGGGAAGTCCAGGTCCACGTCGTTGTACTTGCCGAACTCCCTGGGCGCCAGGAGCTTCAACGGCTTGTCCTTGAAGACCGCGGTGTAGGTGCGCCCGGAGGGCGAGGCGTTGGGCGAGGACGAGGACGAGGCGGAGGGTGTCGAGCCACCGGACTGCGCCGCCGGCGCCGCGTCCTTCGGGGCGTCCGCCGTCTTCTCCTTGCTGTCGCCCGCGGTCTGCTTCGCGCCGCCGCCGTCCTCACGCGTGAGATACCAGGTCCCGCCCGCGGCGAGGGCGACGGCCAGGACACCCGCGCCGACGACCAGCGGCACACGGCTGCGCCGCGCCGCCGCCGGGGCGGGGACGGCCGGTCCGGCCGGTGCGCCGTAGGCCGGGGCGGCGTAGGCGGGCGCGGCGGTGGGCGCGCCGTACAGCGGCGGGTGCGGGCCGCCCGCCGGGCCCGGGCCCTGCGTCGGCGCGTACGCCGGGGGGACCGGCCCGGACGCCTGCGTGGGCGCGTAGGCGGGCGGAGCCGGGGCGTGCGCGGGTGCCGGGGCGTGCGTCGGGGACGGAGTCGGCGTCTGGGCCTGTGCCTGCGCGGACCGCTCGCGCCGGGCGATCTCCGCGGCCAGCGGCGCGGGCAGCCAGCCGTCGAAGTCACGCAGTTCCCGGCCTGCCGCCCGGCCGCACCACTCGGCGAGCTCGGCCGGGGTGGGCCGCTGTGCGGCGTCGGAGTGCAGGCAGCGCTCCAGCAGCTGGCGCAGCGGCTCCGGGTAGCCGCTCAGGTCCGGCGCCTGCTGCGGGGTATTGGCTATCGCGGCGGCGATCGAGAGGCCCCCTCCGTCGCCGTACGGGTGGCGGCCGGTGGCGACGACCGCCGCGATCAGACCCAGTGCGAAGACGTCGGTCGCCGCGGTGACCGTCCGGCCGAGCGCGTGCTCGGGGGACATGTACTGCGGCGTCCCGATGAATCCGCCGCTGCGCGTCAGCTGGGTGGTGTCGGTGGCCCGCGCGATACCGAAGTCGATCACCCACGGGCCGTTCGAACCGAGCAGGATGTTGCTCGGCTTGAGGTCGCGGTGCACCACCGAGGCGGCGTGGATGGAGTGCAGGGCCTGCGCCGTGCAGCCGATCAGCTGGAACACCGCGGGCAGCGGCAGCGGGCCGTGCGTGGCGAGGGCGTCGTCGAGCGCCAGGCCCGGCACGAACGCGGTGGCCAGCCAAGGCTGTTCACCACTGGTGTCGTGGTCGAGCACCGGCACGATGTGGTAGCCCTGCACGCGGCGGGCCGCCTGCACCTCGCGCTCGAAGCGGACCCGGAAGTCCTGCTCCTGGGCGAACTCGCGGCGGATGACCTTCAGGGCGACCGGCTGGTTCCCGCGGGTCCGCGAGAGGTAGACGGAACCCATACCGCCTTCGCCGATCTTCGCGAGCAGCCGGTAACCGGCGATCTCCTGCGGATCCCCCGGACCGAGCGGTCTCAGTACGGCGTCGTCGGTGTTGGACATGGGCTCCCCCTTGATGATCACTGATCTCAGATCCTAACGGGGACCGTCGCCTGCCACGGCACCGCGCCGGTACGGTGGTGCTCCGGAGGCGAAGGGGCGGCCCGATGAGTCAACGCAAGTCGGCGGCAGAGGTGTTCGACGATCTGGGGGAGCGCTACGAGGAGGTGTTCGGGCGGGTTCCCGGCCAACTGGCGGCCCTGGACTGGCTCACCGGCCGACTGCCCGCCGGAGCAAGGGTGTTGGACGTGGGCAGCGGCACAGGGCGGCCCACCGCCGAGACGCTGGTCCGGGCCGGCTGCGCCGTCACCGGCATCGACGTCTCGGCGTCCATGGTCGAACTGGCCCGCGCCAGAGTCCCGCAGGCCCGCTTCGAGCAGGCCGACGTCCGGACCTACACCCCCGAGCGGGCCGGCTTCGACGCGGTGTGCTCCTTCTTCCCGCTGCTGGTGATGGACCAGCCGGAGGTCGCGGGGGCGCTGGACCGCATGGCGTCCTGGGTCGCGCCGGGCGGGTACTTCGTGATGGCCACGGTGCCGGGGGACATCCGAGGTCTGGACATCGAGTGGATGGGCCACGAAGTCACCGTCAGCAGCCTCTCCACGGCGGACCACCTGGCCAGACTCGCCGGCCTGGGCCTGGAGGTGCTGCACCACCACACCGCGCACTTCCAGCCCGCCGACGACCGGGCGGGCCCGGAGGAGCACCTCTTCTGCTACGCGCGCCGGAGCGTGTGAGGGGTCTGCGGACCGGGCCGGCGAATGTGCCGCTGCCCCGGGCGAGCGACGGCCGCTCGGCGCGGGCCGTGGACGGGTTCCCTCTTCACGGACTGGTGGTCACACCGGGCTCATGACGGAGACGGACCTCGCGTGGGACGCGGGCGTCCGGCACGCTCCGGAGGCCGACAGCCATGGCCGGTCCATCAACTCCTGGGTTCCTCCGGTCGAGGAGCTGCCGTGGCGCACGGCGCGAGCCAGTACGCTCGTGCGCTTCTTTCCCCGTCTCCAGCCACAACTCCCCACGTCTCGCGACGAGCTCCGATTTCGCGACCGCCGCGTACGTGGGCCCTTGCATCGCCTACTGCTACGACGACTGCAAGGCCCAAGACCGCAGACCGGAGTACCGGGTCTGGGACGTCTGGCAGCAGGACCGGTTGCGCAAGCCCGTCCTGCGGACCTACGACGTCCAGGCCGCGGTACGCGAGCGGGAGCGGCTGACCGCAGACTTCACGCCGGCGGAGCAGGCGTGACCGGGACGCCGTCCGACGGGCCCGCGTCGCGACGTCGGGCTCAGGGCCTGTCGGCGAAGTCCCGCCCGGTCCGCGGTGCCCGTGCGCCTTCCCGCGGTGCACGGTCCGGACGCAGGCCGCCGCCGCCCCCGCGATCACCACCAGCAGGCCCAGCCACACCGCCGGGCCCGGGACCCCGCTGCCCGTGAGGACACCCGCACCGGCCGCGGCCCAGGGGCGCGATCCCGGCCGGCAGGCCGGCGCGGCCGGCGCCCACGGTGGCCACCGTGCGGTACCGGAGCAGGAAGGCCACCGCCGTCACCAGGACGGCGAGGTAGCCTGCGGCCGCCCACTGGGCCCCACCCAGCGACGACAGCCCGGCGGGGTTCTCGAAGGCGACCGCGAGCCCCGCCAGCATCAGCGCGCCCAGCCACACCGCGTGCACGGACACCCCCCCCACGCCCCGTGCTGGCGCAGCACCGGCACCGCGAGCAGGGTGAAGGCGGCCTCGCAGCCCAGCGCGAGCGCCGCCCAGGCAGGGTCGTCCTCGACGGCGAGCGCCGCCGCGACCTGCTCGGCCGGGCGGCCGCCGGGGGACTGGTCATCGAGGACGACTACGACGCCGAGCACCGCTACGACCGGGCCCCCGTCCCCGCCCCGCGCGCCCTGCTGCCCGAGGCGGTCTGCTACGCCGGCAGCGTGTCCAAGCTTTTCGCCCCCGCCCTGCGCCTGTGCTGGCTGCTGGTCCCGCCGCGCCTGCGCGACGCCGTGACCGCCGCCAAGCGCTACGCCGACCTCGGCAATCCGGTCCTCGCCCAGCTGGTCCTCGCCCGGCTGATGGACTTGGGCGAACTGGAACGGCACCTGTGCTACGTCCGGCGCCGCCACCGCCGCCGCCGCGACGCCATGCTCGGGGCCGTCGCCGAGCTGCTGCCCGGCGCCCGGGTGCACGGCGCGGCGGCCGGGCCGCACCTGATGGTCACCTTCGACGGCGCCGGCTTCGACGACACGGCCCTGGCCTCGGCGGCCCTGGCCCTGGGGGTCAAGACCCACCCGCTGTCCTGGCACCGCGTCCGCCCCGGCCCGCCAGGCCTGATCCTCGGCTACGCGGCCGGCTCGGCCGGAGAGATCGAGGAGGGCATCGCCACCCTGGCCACGGCTTTGGAGAGGGTCGTGGGCGGGCTCCCGCAAACCGGTCGGAAAGTTTTTCGGGAACGGCGGCAACCTCCCCGGGGGTCGCGCGTCGTGCGGGGGTGAAGGGCGCAGTCCCGCGTCCCCGACCTGACCGTGGAGAACCACCGTGAAGAACCTGAAGCGTGTCCCCCTGGCCTTCCGCCGGACGGCCTTCACCGCTGCCGCCGCCGCAGTGGCCGTCGCCCTCGCCGGTCCCGCCTTCGCCGCGAGCGGCAGCTCGGCCACGCCCTCCCCGTCGGTCAGCGTGCCCGCCGGCGCCTCGCCCACGGCGGGCGGGCCCAAGCCCTCCCCGTCGGTGAGCACCCCGCCGAGCGCGTCCCCGAGCGCGGCCCCCAGCGCGTCCCCGAGCGCGGCCCCCGGCGTCGTCACGCCGGCTCCGGGTTCGAGCACCAGGCCCAGCGCGTCGCCCTCCGAGCCCGCCGCCGCACCCGGTGCGGCGGAGCTCGCGCATACTGGCTCCTCGGCGACGACCATCGCCATGGGGGCGGGGGCCACGGGTCTGGTCCTCGCCGGCGCGGGGGCCCTGTACGCCGTGCGGCGCCGCGCGAACAGCTGAGGAATCCCGTGCTCCGACTCGCATCACCCGTCGGCCCCCTCACGCCCGGCTTCGGCCGGGCGTGGCGGGGCCTTTGGTCGTTGCTGCGCGGGGAGCGTTCCGCCCCGCCCGTCTCCCCGCGGTCGTACGGCTCGTACGGCTCGTACGGCTCCCCGTACGGCTCCTCGTCCCCGTACGGCTCCTCGTCCCCGTACGACCACACGGCCCACGGCGACCAGCGGCCACCCACCGTCACCGAGCTCTACCACGCGCACCGGCTGCGGATGGTCCGGCTCGCGGTGCTGCTCGTCGACGACCTGGCCACCGCCGAGGACGTGGTCCAGGACGCCTTCACCGCCCTCTACCGGCGGCACGGGGAGCAGATCACCGAGGTCGACAACGCGCTGGGCTACCTGCGCACCGCGGTGGTCAACACCTCGCGCTCGGTGCTGCGCCGCCGGCGTACCGTCCGGGCCTGGACCCCGCCGGCGGCGGCCGACATACCGTCCGCCGAGGACCACGTGGTCCTGGACGAGGCCCACCGCGAGGTGCTCGCCGCGCTCGGCCGGCTCACGCCGCGCCGCCGCCAGGTGCTGGTGCTGCGGTACTGGGCCGATCTCAGCGAGGCGGAGATCGCGGCCACCCTCGGGATCAGCCGGGGAGCGGTGAAGTCCAACGCGAGCCGCGGTCTGGACGCCCTGGAACGGATTCTGGAGGGACGGATATGACGCGTGACGGCGAACGCCTCACCGAGCGCCCCGTCGAGCGGCGGCTGCGGCAGGCCCTCGACGCGCGCGCGGACAGCATCGACGTCCGCCGGCTGCGGCCCGCGGAGCCGCCGGGGGCGCACCCGGGACGGCTGCCGATGGCCGGGCTGCGGCGGTTCGCGCTGCCGCTGGCGGGCCTGGCGGCGGCCGCGGCGGCCGCGGCGGCCGCCGGGATCGGCTATCTGCTGCTCGCCCCGGATCCGTCGCCCGGCCCGGGGCTGCCGGCCACCCCGCCGCGGATCACGGCCCCCGGCCCGTCCCCGCAGGACCCGACGTCACCCGGCCCGCGCCCCTCCGGATCCGGGCGCCCGACCCCATCCGTGTCCTCGCCCCCCAGCGGGTCGGTGAGCCCGTCCGTCCCGGTCTCACCGACGGCTTCGGGGTCGCAGCCCCCGTCGGCGAGCCCGTCGGCGAGCCCGTCCGCCGCGCGGGGAGGCATCGTCACGCCCTCGCCACCGTCGAGCTCCGCCCCGCGCTAGTGCTGTGACCGGCAAACCCTGCCGGTCACAGCACCAGGGGGTGTCTTGTCCCCAGGCCCGCAGGGCTTGGGGGAAGCCTCGCGACGCGGCCCCGTGCCCCGACCCTCATCAGGGTCGCGGCCCGCAGCCGGTCGGATCACTCTCCGGAGTCGATGGTGGGCCGGCGCAGCTGCACCTCGGCACCTGTCTGCTTGAACGACTCTGCGGACACCGGTACGAGCAGCGCATCACGGTGGAAGTCCCGCAGGTTGGTCGACCCGCAGCTGATCATCGTCGAGGTGAGCTTCGTCCGGGTCCGCTCCACGTTGTCGTACAGGCTGCCGGCGTAGGCACGTAGCCGTCGACGCCCTCTTCGAAGACCATCTGGCCGCGCTGGCCGTACCGGGCTGCGTTCTGCGCGCGCCGCGAGCCCTCACCTCTTACCGCAGCGCCGAAGTCGGCTTCCCCTCCTCGTACTTGGCCGCCACGCCCCGGCCGTACGCGGCACCGTCGTACGGCCGGCAACCGCCGGCGGATGGTGGAGTCGGCATGCACGTCCCAGGTGGTCAGCCCCGGAGGTTCTCCACCGCCGTGACCAGCGGGGCGAGTTCGGGTGTGCGCGAGGCCTCGTCCAAGGCCTCGCGCAGGGCGGTGTCATTGGTGGGGCGGGCCGCGGCCAGGAGGGTCAGGCCCGCCTCGCTGACGTCGGTGTAGATGCCCCGCCGGTCGGTGTCGCAGATGTAGCGGTTCAGCAGGCCGCGGTCCTCCAGCCTGCTCACCAGCCGGGTCGTCGCGCTCTGGCTGAGCACCACCGAGTCGGCGACCTGGTGCATCCGCAGGTGCCCGCCCGGGCCGTTGTGCTGGCGGCTGAGGACGTCGAGCAGTGAGTACTCGCGCACGCTGAGGCCGTGGCCGGCCTGCAGGGCCCGTTCGATGTGCGCCTCGATCCGTCCGTGCAGGAGGGAGAGGGCGCACCAGCCCTGGGAGAGGGCGGTGAGCGCGCTGTCCGCGGCCGTCATGGGCTCCTCCGTCGAAGCGTCCCGGGCTGGGGTGTCTGACCACCAGGATAGTCCACATGCGCAATAGCCCGCGCTTGCAAATATCCCGCGTCTGCAATTAATGTGGACGCATGCAAGCGGCGATAGCAATCAATCGCCCCGGATCGCCCCCGATCGCTCTCCATCGCCCTCGATCGCGATCACGCCGTCGCCCGCGCACCCCGCACCACCCCCTCCCCTGAAGGACACCTCCCCCCATGCCACTCGCACTCCTCGCCCTCGCCGTCGGGGCCTTCGGGATCGGCACCACCGAATTCGTGATCATGGGCCTGCTCCCCGAGGTCGCCGGCACGTACGGGGTCTCGATCCCCACCGCGGGCTTCCTGGTCACCGGCTACGCCCTCGGCGTCGTCCTCGGCGCGCCCCTCATGACCGTGCTCGGCACCCGCATTCCCCGCAAGCGCATGCTGATGCTGCTCATGGGCTTCTTCATCGCGGGCAACGTGCTCTCCGCCCTCGCCCCCGCCTTCGGCGTCATGCTCGCCGGCCGCGTCGTCGCCTCGCTCGCCCACGGCGCCTTCTTCGGCATCGGCGCGGTCGTCGCCGCCGGACTCGTCGCCCCCGAGAAGAAGGCCGGCGCGATCGCCATGATGTTCACCGGACTGACGGTCGCCAACGTCGTCGGCGTCCCCCTCGGCACGTTCGTCGGGCAGACCCTCGGCTGGCGCGTCACCTTCCTGATCGTCGCCGCGCTCGGCGTCGCCGGCCTGCTCGGTATCGCCCGGCTGGTACCCGAGCTGCCCCGGCCCGAGGGCGGGGTACGGATCCGCCGCGAGCTCGCCGCCTTCCGCAACGTCCAGGTACTGCTGGCGATGGCGATGACCGTCCTCGGCTTCGGCGGCGTCTTCGCCGCGATCACCTACGTCACCCCGATGATGACCAACGTGGCCGGCTTCGCCGACTCCTCCGTCACCTGGCTCCTCGTCCTGTTCGGCCTGGGCATGGTCGCCGGCAACCTCATCGGCGGCCGCTACGCCGACCGCGCGCTGATGCCGATGCTGTACGTGGCCCTGGGCGCCCTGGCCGTCACCCTCGCCGTCTTCACGCTCACCGCCCACACCAAGGCCGGCGCGGCCGTCACCCTCGTGCTGATCGGCGCCCTCGGCTTCGCCACCGTGCCGCCGCTCCAGAAGCGCGTCCTGGACCAGGCCGCGGGGGCGCCCACCCTGGCCTCGGCCGTCAACATCGGCGCCTTCAACCTCGGCAATGCCCTCGCCGCCTGGCTCGGCGGGCTGGTGATCGCCGCCGGACTCGGCTGGACCGCCCCCAACTGGGTCGGCGCGGCGCTGGCCGCCTCCGCCCTGGTGCTCGCCCTCGTCTCCGGCGCGCTGGAACGCCGTACGACGCGGCGCGCGGCCCGCGGCGTCCGGGGCACGGCCGTGGTGGCGGCCGGCGCATCCGAGGCATCCGAGGCCGCCGTGGCCGTCCCCGCCCACCACTGACCCACCCCCTTCCCCCGTACGCACGCACCCCCGCCCGCAAGGAGAAACACCGCATGTCCGCCCCCGCCTCCACCCCCACCCGCACCGCCGTCGCCCCCCTGACCACGGAGGACGCCGAGCTGCTCGTCGCCACCGCCAACGCTGCCGCCGAAGCGGCCGGGGTCACGGTCAGCGTCACCGTCCTCGACGCCGGCGGCCACCTGCTCGCCTTCCGCCGCGACGACCGCGCCGTCCTGATCTCCGGCGAGACCAGCACCCGCAAGGCCTACACCGCGCTCCAGCTGAACGCGCCCACCGCCGACCTCGTCGAAGCCGTCCGGCCCGGCGGCCCCTTCCACACCCTGCCCACGGCCCTCGACCGGCCCCTGCTCTTCATCGCGGGCGGCCTGCCCGTCCACCGCGACGGCCGCCTCGTCGGCGCCATCGGCGTCGGCGGCGGCGCCCCCGACCAGGACCACGGCTTCGCCGCCGCCGCGCGGGACGCCCTCGTCTGAGACCGCCCGAGGCCGCCGGGTCGCGCGCCCGTGTCCCCCGTGCCACGTTGGTACGGGGGACACGGGCACATGATGAGCACACCGAGACGGCACACGAGGGTCCGCACCATCGCGACGGCAACGGTCGCCGCGCTGGTCACCCTTGCCCTCCCGGGCTGCACGGCCGCCTCGGACGAGGCGCGCGCCCGCGGCCCCGCCGACTCCTCCGCCGCCTCCTCCGCGACGGCGGCGCGCCCGGCCGAAGCCGCCCCCACCCCCACACCGACCCCGTCCTACCCCCTGTCCACCGCCCCGCGCACCATCCCGGCGGTACGGGAGCACGTACCCGCCCGCGGCCCCGGCTGGAAGCCCACCCCCGACGCCCGGGTGGTCGTCGCCCCGGACGACACTGCCGCGCTCGCCGACGAGGCCAAGCTGCTTGCCGGTGAACTGCGCATCGGATACGGGGAATCGGCGGCGCCGCGGGCCGGGGACGTGGAGCTGTCCCTGGACGCCGGGGCCGCGGGAGGGCCCGAGTCGTACACCCTCGACGTCAAGGACGGCCGCGTCCGGATCAACGGCCCCGACCAGGCCGGGGTCTTCTACGGCACGCGCACCCTCAAGCAGGCGGTCAAGAGGGCCGGGTCGGCTCCCGAGGGCACGGTGCGCGACGCCCCCGCCAAGCCGCAGCGCGGCCTCAACCTCGACATAGCCCGCAAGTACTTCTCCCCGGACTGGATCGAGGACCGGCTGCGCGAGATGGCCGATCTCAAGCTCAACCAGCTCGGCCTGCACTTCTCCGACGATCAGGCCTTCCGCATCCAGTCCGACACGCACCCCGAGATCGTCTCCACCCCGCACCTCACCAAGGCCCAGGTGCGCGAGATCAAGGCGCTCGCCGCCCGGCTGCACATCACGGTCGTCCCCGAGATCGACTCGCCCGGCCACCTCGGCGCGGTCCTGCGAGCCCACCCCGACCTCCAGCTGCGCGACACGCAGGGGCGGGCGGTCAAGGGGGCCGTGGACATATCGAACCCGGCGTCCGCCAAGCTGGTGGACGAGCTGCTGCGCGAGTACATTCCGCTCTTCCCCGGCGGGGCCTGGCACCTGGGCGCCGACGAGTACCAGGCGCTGGTCTACCGCGACCCGCAGGCCTCCTTCCCCCAGCTCGCCCGTGCCGCCCAGCAGCGGTACGGGCCCTCGGCCCGGGTCCAGGACCTGGCGACGGGCTGGCTGAACGACCGCGCCGACGTGGTCCGGCCGTCGGGGAAGGCGCTCAAGGCGTGGAACGACGGGTTCTTCGCGGGCGGGGTGACGAGCGCCGCCAAGGACATCCAGGTCGAGTACTGGACCGGCAAGGAGAACGGCGCCCGGCCGCCGCTGGAGTACCTGCGCGAGGGCCGCAAGCTCGTCAACCTCAACGACGAGTTCCTCTACTACGTGCTGGGGGAGCCCAACCAGTTCACGTACCCCACCGGGAAGCGGATCTACGAACAGTGGACCCCGCTCGTCCTGCGCGGCACGACCCCCGTCCCGGCCTCGTACGGGCCGCAGATCCTGGGCGGGCGCCTCGCGATCTGGAGCGACCTGTCCGGCGCCCAGACCCAGGCCCAGGTGGCTGCGGGCATCCAGGCTCCGCTGGCCGCGCTCTCCCAGAAGGTGTGGGACGCGCGCACCCCCCAGCTGCCCTGGACCGACTTCAAGGCCCTCGCCGACCGACTCTGACCGGCCCCCGGTCTCCCTGCGGCTCTGCGGCTCCGCGGTTCTGCCTACGGTGCCTACGGCCGCGCCGTACGGTCGACGCGCTGTCGGCGGCGCTGGAGCCACTGGCCGACCAGCGGCAGCGCCAGGACCACCGCCGACGTCCAGACGGCGGCGAAAACCCAGATCAGAAGCCGCGAGACGGTGACCGAGGCAGCCACGAACAGCACCGCCGCCACCACGCCGAGCAGCCAGGCGGCCACGGTGCGGTGACGCCGGTGCGACGTGGACCGCAGGATCCGGTCGAGGGAACGGTCACCCTTGAGTTCGGCCTCGATCGCGGAGAGGGCGCGCTGCTCGCGATCGGAGAGTCCGGCTCCGTCCATCACGACGTACCTCCGCCGGCTGCTGCCGTCGGGCGCGGGTCGCAGCCTCTGGCCGGGGAATACCCTGCCTGACGCGGCCCAACCCCCGGAGGACGCCGTGACTGCGGGCCCCGGTCACCAGATGGAGTCGACCCACTCCGGGTGGTCGATGAACGGGTTGCGGTTGTGCTGGAACTGGTCGAATATGACCTGGTTCCGGCGCTGCTCGAAGGCGTCCGGCGGGTCCATCTGGTTCCACTGCTTCAGCAGGCTGATCCGCCCGAAGAGGGGCGCGGAACCATTGTTGACCTTGTCGTTCAGCTCCAGGTTCGCGAAGCCGTCACCACCGTCGTAGCGGACGGCCATGTACAGCAGCATCCGCGCCACGTCGCCCTTGACGGCGTCACGCGGCTCGAAGGAGTCGGCGTCGGTCAGGCTGCCCGGTGCCTCGCTCACCGGGCTGCCGCCCTTGTCGAAGTCCTTGTTGCCGCGGGTGCTGTTGACGGTGACGTCCTCCGGGCGCAGGTGGTGCAGGTCGGTGCCCGGGCCGGTGGCGGTGCCGAAGTCGCCGTGGCTCTTGGCCCAGACGTGCTCGCGGTTCCAGTCGTTGACCCCGCCGCCGTTCGTTGCCTTGGACTGCGAGCGGCCGGAGTAGACCAGGATGACGTTGTTGGAGTTCGCCGGGTCCTGGTCGGTCACCTTCAGGGCGTTCCACACACCCTCGTAGGTCACCTTCGACTGGTTCTTGATGATGCCGTGCAGGGCGGTCTTCAGCGCGGGCCCGGTCTTGCCCTGGGCGCTCGCGTAGTAGTCCGCGTACGGGTCCGCGGCGGCGGCCGTCGGGTTCTGCGTGGCGGTCGGGCGCTGCTGGCCGGCGGCCGCGGCCGCCGGTACGGCGAACAGGGCGGCGGCGAGGCCGGCCGCCCAGGGGGTCAGGCGGGAGATTCTCATCGGGTGGGGGGTACCTCTCCATACGCACCGTCCCCGCCCGGGGAATTGGCGGAGTGTCAGTGGCAGAGCGAGGGTCACATTGTCATGTGCCGAACAGGTGAAAACCACGTGTCGGGAGTGGGGGATCTTCGTGTGTGCCGACCGCGCGCCGCGGGCAGGGTAGCGGTGGCCCCCGGTGGGGCCGGAGCGACCATGACCAGCCCGCATCGGGAGCAGCCCATGGCAGTGAAGATCCTCATCGTGACCGGCGACGCGGCCGAGTCGCTGGAGGTCCTGTATCCGTACCAGCGCCTGCGCGAGGAGGGGTACGAGGTCCACATCGCGGCGCCGCAGGTGAAGAAACTGCGGTTCGTGGTCCACGACTTCGAGGAGGGCTTCGACACCTACACCGAGAAGCCCGGCTACACCTGGCCCGCCGACCTGGCCTTCGCGGACGTCGTCACCGAGGACTACGCGGCCCTGGTCGTCCCGGGCGGCCGGGCGCCGGAATACCTGCGCAACGACCCCGAAGTGCGCCGGATCCTGGCCGCCTTCGCGGAATCCGACAAGCCGATCGCCCAGATCTGCCACGGCCCGCTCATCACGGCCGCGGCCGGGGGCCTGGCCGGCCGCCGGGTGACCGCGTACCCGGCGCTGGAGCTGGACATGAAGGCGGCCGGGGCCGAGTTCGAGGACTCCGAGACCGTGGTCGACGGCACCCTGGTCTCGGCCCGGGCCTGGCCGGACCACTCGCGCTGGATGCGGGAGTTCCTGACGGTGCTGCGCGGCAAGGCTCCGGTGGCCTGAGCGGCATCACGCATCACGCACCACGCGTCGCGCATGACGGATCACACGGGCGGCCGTGACCCCGTGCGAGGGGTCACGGCCGTCGGGTCGTGTCGGCGGCCGGCGCTTTCGGGCCGGACGGGGGCGCGCCACCGCCCGGGGGCCGGGGCGCCACCGCCGCGCCGGAGGTCAGCTCACGGGCGTGATCGCCGGGGCCGGCTCGTACCGGTAGTTCTCGCCGAAGTTCTTCTTGACGGCCGTCTCCCAGGAGCCGTCCGCGACCATCTTCTTCAGCGCGTCGTTGATCTTGCGCTGGAGCTCCTTGTTGCCCTTCTTGACGCCGATGCCGTAGTTCTCGTTGCTCAGGCTCTGGCCGAGCAGCTTGAACTTGTTCTCGTTGCCCTTCCGGGCGGCGTACCCGGCCAGGATGGAGTTGTCGGTGGTCATGGCGTCGACCCGGCTCTCCTGGAGCGCGACGACGCAGTCCGCGTAGCCGGCCATCTCCAGCAGGCCCGCCTTGGGGGCGAGGTTCTTGCGGAGGTTCTCGGCCGAGGTGGAGCCGGAGACCGAGCACAGGCTCTTCGAATTGAGGTCCTCGGCCTTGGTGATCGAACTGTCGCCGGCGCGCGTCAGCAGGTCCTGGTGCGCGACGAAGTACGGTCCGGCGAAGTCGACCTTCTCCTTGCGCTTGTCGTTGATCGAATAGCTCGCGACGACGAACTTGACCTCGTTGTACTGGAGCAGCAGCTCGCGGTCGTTGCTGTAGACCTGCTTGAATTCGATCTTGTCCGACTTGTAGCCGAGTTCCTTGGCCACGTAGGTGGCGACATCGACGTCGAATCCGGAGAAGGTGCCGTCGGTCTCCCGCATGCCTATGCCGGGCTGGTCGAACTTGATGCCGATGGCGAGGGTCCCGTCCCCCTGGTCCCCATCGTCGAAGACGCACCCGGAGGCGGTCAGGGCGATCGCGATCACTGCGGCGACCGCACCGGCCTGGGGAACCTTCATGCTGCACTCTTTCCTGGGGGAACGCGGGACGCGTCACCGGGATCGCCGGGGGCGTGTGGAACCGCGCGAATGTGGGGGATGTCGGGACGCGTGTACGAGGAAGCTAGGAAGCGGAACGGCTCACCGTCACTAGATTTGAGCAAAACTTGAGGATAACGATCCGGTCAGCCGCAGATCATGCGGTTGGCGCAGGTCGGAGTGGGGGATAGGGGCGGGCGCGGGAGGGGGTCCGGCGTGATGGGACGGAAATACATCACTCTTGGGCGAACAGGGGCAAATCTGTTGTGTCCGTCCCGCGAAACCGCCCGCATGCCGGTGCGGCGCGCACACGGCGGACGGCGGCGACCGGGCCGGGTGGCCGAACCGGCCGAAATGGCCGGAAACGCACGATCGTTCGCACCGGGCCCGGGGGCACGTGGGATCATGGACGCGCAATGCCCGTGAGCGAAGGGGGAGTTCGGTGACCGGTGTACGCAAGGGGCTGGCCAAGGTGGAGTTCGCGCTGCGGTGGGACCCCAGCCCGACGGGCGCGCCCGCGAACGACCTCGACATAGTGGCCGCGGTCTACGGCGCCGCGGACCTCCACGGGACGCCCGTCCAGCTCGTGCACTTCGGCAGCCGGTCGCCCGACGGGACCATCACCTTGAACCGGGACAGCCACACCGGCCAGGGCTTCGGCTTCGACGAGGTGATGACCTTCGAGCTGGACCGGATGGCGCCGGAGTCGAGCCGGGTGGTGGTCGGCGTGGTCATCCAGAACGCCGACGCCGGCGGCGCGGGCCGTACGAAGACCTTCGCCGACATCGGCGGCGCCGGATTCCGGATCCGCGAGGGGCACACCGACCTCGCCCAGGGGGACTTCGCGGCCCTGGCCGCCGCCACCGCGGCCACCGTCGCCGAGTTCACCCGCGACGCGTCCGGCCCCTGGTCCTTCGACCTGCGGCTGCACGGCTTCGATGCCGACCCGGAGGTGTTCGCCCGGACCATGGGCGGGCTCCGCTGAGGCCGGCCGGGCCCGTGCGGGGCTGTCCGGGCCGGTGCGGAGCCGCGCGGACCGGGCGGCGGCCACTCCTGGGGTGAGTGGTCGCCGCCCGGTCCGGGTGGCGCGCTGCCGCCGTCCCCACGAGGCAGCGCGGGCGGATCGCCGTCAGGTCATCAGGACGGCGGCCCGCCGGTTCAGGGGGCCTGGTCGGCCGGGGGTCCGGCGGGGCGGGAAGGCGTGAGGCCCAGGGACGGGAGCATCACGGCGTCGACGAACCGGACCAGGTAGTCGGCGTCCGCGTACCGCCCCTCCAGCACCGGCCGGATCCGGAGCACGCCCATCAGCTGGGCGGGCAGGAACTCCACGGCCGGATGGTCCGCGGCGATCTCGCCGCGCGCCACGGCCCGTCCGACCATCTCGGCGAACGCGGCCAGCTCCGGCTCGACCAGCGCCTCGCGCAGGGCGGCCTGGAGTTCCTCGTCGCTGAGGACGGCGTGCCCGAGGGCCTGCGTCAGCCGGGTGTCCCTGCCGGAGGTCCCGGCCGCGATCCGGGCCGCCTCGCGCAGATCGCCGGCCAGTGACCCGGTGTCCACCGTGACGAGGGTGCCGCGGCGGCCCGCGCGCAGGGCCGCGGCGACGAGCCGGGGCTTGGTCTTCCACTGCCGGTAGAGCGTCGACTTGCCACAGCTGGCCCGGGCGGCGACGCCCTCCATGGTCAGGGCCTCGTAGCCGTACTCGCGCAGCTGCTCCAGGACGGCGTCGTAGAACTCCTGCTCACGCTCCGGGGTGATCTTGGAGCGGCGCGCGGGGGACGGTGTCGACGTCATGGATGCGGCTCTCCTCGGGGGCGCCTCGGCGGCAGGTTCCACTACGGAAGTGTACGGGAACGCGACCGTATCGGTACACCAGCGTATCGATACGCCAATGTATCGATACACTGGCGTGTCGCTGTGCGCGTAAACAGGAAGAGAGACCGGGGGATGAGCTCCCACACCACACCTGCCGGGCCGGCAGCCGGACCGAGAGCCGCGCGCCGCCGCCTCATACGCGAGCTGCTGCTCGTCGCGGGCTTCTTCACCGTCTACAAGGCGGGCCGGCTGCTCTCGACCGACCGCACCGACGAGGCCTTCCGCAACGCGGCGCGCACATGGGACGCCGAGCGCTTCCTGCACCTGCCCGGCGAGGGTGCGATACAGCGGCTGCTGCTGCACGGGGACGCCCTCGTCACCACCGCGAACACCTACTACGCGGGTGTCCACTTCCCCGCGACCGCACTCTTCCTGATCTGGCTCTACATCCGGCGCCCCGCCCACTACCTGTGGACGCGCCGCGTGCTCGCCGGACTCACCGGAGCCGCCCTCGCCCTGCACCTGGCCTTCCCGCTCGCGCCCCCGCGCCTGCTCGACGCCACGCGGCTCATCGACACCGCACAGGTCTACGGACCCACCGTCTACAAGGCCGCACCGGCCGAGGACACCCTGGCGAACCAGTTCGCCGCCATGCCCTCACTGCACTTCGGCTGGGCGCTGATGCTCGCGCTCGGCATGATCGCCGCCACCTCCTCGCGGTGGCGCTTCCTGTGGCTGCTGCACCCGCTGCTGACCCTGCTCGTGATAGTCGGCACCGCCAACCACTACTGGCTCGACGCCGCCGTGGCCGCCGTCCTGCTCGGAGCGGCCCTGCTGCTCATCCCGAAGCCGCGAACGAGCGAGCCGGATCCGGACCGGGGCACACGCCCGGGCCCGGGTGCGGGCCAGGGAACGGGCTCGGAGCCCGGCCAGGACATCCCCGTACGAAGCCTGCCACGCCCGCGGAGCGCGGACGCGGCCGTAGGAGCCGGACAATGAACGACACCACCCTCGCCGTCGGACTCTGCCTGGCTTCGGCCGTGGCCTACGCGGCCGCCGCCGTCGCCCAGGAACGGCTCGCCCGGGCCGCCGTCGCGCGCACCGCCAAGGCCCTGCTGGGCTCCGGTGCCTGGTGGTGGTCGGCCGGGCTGAACGCCGCCGCCGCGCTGCTGCACGCGGCGGCCCTGCGGTACGGCCCCCTCACCCTGGTGCAGCCGCTCGGCGCGCTCACCCTGGTGGCCGCCGTCCCGCTGGGGGCGCGCAGGTCCGGCCGCCGGGTGGCGGCCACCGAATGGCGGGGCACCCTGGCCACCGTGACCGGGCTCGGCCTGTTGCTGCTCCCGGCCTCCGGGCCGGCCCCCGACGACACCCTCACGCTGATCGAGGCGCTGGCCGTCTCCGGCGCGACCATCGCCGTCATCCTGATGCTGACCGCGGACAAGGACCCGCGCTCGGGCCTGCGCCACGCGACCGCCTCCGGGCTGGCCTCCGCGGCGGCCTCGGCCCTGACCCAGACGGTCGCCGTGGCGGCCGGTCGCGGCGGAGCCCTGCTCAGCGTCCGGGTCGTCTCCGTGGCCCTGCTCGTCATGGTGTTCGCCGTCGGCGGGATGCTGCTGTCGCAGCGGGCCTACCGCGGCGGACTGGGCGCCCCGCTGGCCGTGGTGAACCTCGCCAACCCACTGGCCGCGGCCGCCATCGGCATGGTCCTGCTCGGCGAACGGCTGCAGGGCGGAGTGCCGGGGCTGCTGCTGGCCGGCGCCGGAGCCTTCCTGGCGGCGCGCGGGGTGGTCCTGCTCACCCGGACGCCCTCCACCGGCGCGGGCCCGGGCATCGGCCCCGTCACCGGTGCCGAGCTCCCCGTACCGGCCGGCCGCGTGGCGGTCTGAGCGGCGGAGAACCGATCCGCCCCCGGGCGCGTCCTCCCAGCAGAACGCCCGAACGACCGAACGACCGAAGCGGAGTGACTGGACATGGGGATCGTCAGCTGGATCATCCTGGGACTGCTGGCCGGGGGCATCGCCAAGGTCCTGCTGCCCGGCCGGGATCCCGGCGGCCTCATCGGGACCACCCTCATCGGCGTCGCCGGAGCCTTCATCGGCGGCTGGCTGTCGGCGAAGCTCCTGGACAAGCCCATCCAGACCGAGTTCTTCGACCTCGCCACCTGGGGCTCCGCCATCGCGGGCTCACTGGTCCTGCTGATCGGCTACCGCATTCTGTTCGGCAACTCCCGCAACTGACCCGGCCCCACGCGGTCCGGGCCCCGGCCGCTCGTACGTCTCCCGTCACGTTCCAGCCGATGTCCGGCGACGGCTTCCAGATCGCCACCGGCGACCAGCACCTCGCCCGGGCCACCGCCCAACTCCTCGGCCGCGAGGACCGGCTGTGCCGGCCCATCCGCTGGAGGGCAGGCCCCGGCCGCGCCGGACGACCGGCCGATTACGCTGGCCGCACCACCGCGACGTACGCGCACGAGCAGCGAGGAAACCGGTAGCCAGATGAGTGTCACCCCCGTCCCCACAGCCGACCTGTACGACGAGTACGGCGAGTCCCTGGCCATCTGTGCAACCGGGTTCCGTCAGTTCGGCGGCCGTCGGCTGTTCGCCGGCCCCGTACGCACCGTGCGCTGCCACGAGGACAACGCGCTGCTGCGCACCCTCCTCCACACGCCGGGCGAGGGCGCGGTCCTCGTCGTGGACGGCGGCGGCTCGCCGCGTACCGCCCTCGTCGGCGACCTCATCGCCGGCGCGGCCGAGGCCAACGGCTGGGCCGGCCTGATCATCAACGGCTCGGTCCGCGACAGCGTCGCGCTCGGCGGGCTCGACCTCGGCATCAAGGCGCTCGGCACGGTCCCCCGCAAGAGCGGCAAGACCGGCGACGGCGCGGTCGACGAGCCCGTCACCATCGGCGACGTCACCTTCCGCACTGGGGACACCGTCCACGCGGACGACGACGGCGTGGTCGTCCTGCCCCGCTGACGTCCGGACCGGTGCCGGCGGGACCGGAACCGGGGCGGTTCAGAACCGGCCAGGGCCCGAGCACGGGCCCTGGCCCGGCCCCGGCGGGCCGGGTTTCACTGCGGGCCCATGAGACGACGACACAGGATCACCGGCCTGCTCGGCGCGATCGCGCTGACCGCCGCCACCCTGGCCGCCGCGGGACCCGCGTACGCCGCCGGGACCCCGGCCGCGGACCCGCCGCCCGCCGAGTTCGGCACCGACTGGCACGACCCGCTCACCGCGGCCCCGCCCGTCGCCCGGCCCACGAGCCGGTCCTGCCAGGTGACCCTCGCGGAGGCACAGTTCCGCGACTTCACGCCCTACCGGGGCAGCTACACACCGCCCGCCGCCTGCGGCACCGGCAGCTGGGCCAAGGTGGTCCTGCGCCTCGACGGCAAGGTCAAGGGCCGCCAGTACGACCGCCTCGGCCACCTCTCCCTCGGCGGGGTCGAAATCCTGCGCACCTCCACCCCGCAGCCCTCGCCCGACGGCATCACCTGGTCCGTCGAGAAGGACGTCACCCGCTACCGCGACACCCTCGCCCGCCCGCAGCCCGTCGAGATGCTCATCGGCAACGTCGTCGACGACACCTACACCGGTGTCATCGACGTCAAGGTGACCCTGACCTTCTACGCCGCCGACGGCCGCAACCCGGCCCCGGACACCCCCGACCGCGTCCTGCCCCTCACCTCCCCCTCGGTCACCACCCCGCGCAACACGGAGCGCCTCCTCGCCGAGGTGTACGCCACCGGCTCGGGCGGCGGCTGCGAGGAGTACTGGTACATGACCACCCCGGACGCGGCCCCGTACTCCTGCAAGGCCGCCGACGGCCCCTACCGCGAGGTCCGGGTCTCGGTCGACGGACAGCTCGCCGGCATCGCCGCGCCCTTCCCCACCGTCTGGACCGGCGGCTGGTCCAACCCCTTCCTCTGGTACGTCACCCCCGGCCCGCGCGCCTTCGACGTCCAGCCGATCCGCTACGACCTCACCCCCTACGCCGCCCTCCTCAACGACGGCCGTCCGCACCGGATCGAGGTCTCCGTCGCCGGGGTTCCCGCCGGGCAGACCGGCTGGAGCACCCCCACCAACCTGCTGCTCTGGCAGGACGGGGCCCGGGAGGTCGTCACCGGCGCCCTGACCCGGTACGAGCGGAGCGATCCGGCCGGCCACTCCCGCTGGACGCCCGCGTCCCCCGGTGGACAGCACCGCCTGGACACCGAGGACGGACACCGGCTGACCGTCGCCGGGCACCTGAACACCTCCCACGGCCGCGTGGCCACCACCGTCACCCGCGCCGTGCGGGGCACCTCCGTGCACCGCTGGACCGACGGCGAGAACCAGGACGCGCTCACCGCCACCTGGACCGACGAGGAGAGCGTGACGCGCGGGCCGGCCACCACCCGGACCGACCGCACCTACACGATGGACGGCGAGACCACCCTCGGCGACGGCGACCGGCTGCGTACCGTCCTCTCGCTCGGCGACCGCGCCGACACCGTCACCCTGCGCGGCGGCAAAGCCGTCGACAGCTCCCGGCTCGACGACCGGTACATGGGCGACGCCACCTACACCGCGAACGTCCCGCGCGACCAGCGTCACGCGGTCGCCACCACGACCGCCCGCTACCGGTTGTACGGGACCGCAGCGCCCGGCGGCTGTTACGACCGGACGGTCGCCACCGTCCAGGGCACGCTCACGGTGGACCGCCGACACTGCTGAGCCGGACGCCCCCTACGATGAGCGCCCATGGATACGAGTGAGGCCGGCAGACAGCTGATCGACGGCCGTTTCGAGCTGGTCGCACCGCTAGGCAGCGGGGGCATGGGTACGGTGTGGCGCGCCCGCGACATCGCCCTGCACCGCGAGGTCGCGCTCAAGGAGGTGCGCCCGCCGGACCCGGCGACCGCCGCGGCCCAACCCGACCTCGCCGACCAGCTGCGCCAACGGGCCATCCGCGAGGCCCGCGCCCTCGCCCGCCTCGCCCACCCCCACGTGGTGACGATCCACCACATCGTCGAGCCGCCCGAGGGCGCGGACGGACACCCGTGGATCGTCATGGAGCTGGTCCAGGGCGGCTCCCTGTACGACCGGCTGGCGTCCGGGCCGATGCCGACCGCCGACGTGCTGCGGCTCGGCCTCGACGTGCTCTCCGCGCTGCGCGCCGCACACGCCGAGGGGGTGCTCCACCGCGACGTGAAGCCGGCCAACGTGCTGCTGCGCCCCAGCGGGTCCGCCGTGCTCACCGACTTCGGCATCGCGGCCCTGCACGGATCGACCGCGCTCACCTCGACCGGGGTGCTGATCGGCTCGCCCGAGTACATCGCGCCCGAACGCGTCCGCGGGGAGGAGGGGCTGGCCGCCTCCGACCTGTGGTCGCTGGGCATGCTGCTCTACGTGGCCGCGGAGGGGGTCCATCCGCTGCGCCGGGCCACCAGCCTGGCCACGGTCGTCGCGGTGCTCGACGAGCCGATCCCGGCGCCCGTGCGCTCCGGCCCGCTGGCGCCGGTACTGGAACGGCTGCTCGTACGGGACCCGGCCGCGCGGCCCGACGGGGCGCAGCTGGAACAACTGCTCCGGGACGCGAGCGCGGCTCTCGGATCCGGCCACGGGGC
Source organism: Streptomyces sp. NPDC001502 (assembly GCF_042894785.1). Classification (NCBI taxonomy): domain Bacteria; kingdom Bacillati; phylum Actinomycetota; class Actinomycetes; order Kitasatosporales; family Streptomycetaceae; genus Streptomyces; species Streptomyces sp. NPDC001502. The sequence continues at coordinate 162,665 of NZ_JBIAVW010000005.1, read as the reverse complement.
GGGCGCCGGTCCGGTCGCCGCCGCGCCGGCCGTCTCCGCGCCGGCCGCACCTGCCGTCCCGGGTCAGTACGGCCCGTACGGCGGCCCGTACGGCTCGCCGACCCCGCCGCCGTTCGGCCAGGGAGCCTCCCCCTACGCGGCCCCCACCACGCCCGTCGCGCTGACGCCCGCACCGCGCAGGCGCCCGGCCCTGATCGGCGCTGCGCTGACCGTGGTGCTGGCGGCCGCGGTGGTCGGCATCGTCCAGTTGATGCCCGACGGGAACTCCGGGGACGACGACGCGGCCGACTCCCGCGCCACCCGGCCCGCCGTCGCCACCCCGGGCGGTACCCCGGTCTCCACCCCCGGCGCGAAGGCGAGTACCTCCAAGGCCGCCACGGCCCGCGGCAGCATGCTCACCCCGGAGAACATCCGGATCGCCCTGGACGCGCTCAAGGAGAAGACCGGCACCACCACCTTCGTGGACCTCAAGGTCTACGAGGGCTACGTCCTCGCCAAGATCCCCACCGCTCCCGGCGCCGATACCGTCGACGCCTGGCAGTACCGCGACGGCGCCGCCAAGCGCACGGGCCCGGACGGCACGGTCGAGGAGGGCAAGCCGCTCATCGACATGGCCGCCGTCAACTGGGACGCGCTGCCCGGCCTGTTGGAGCAGACCAAGAAGGAGGTGGGCATCGAGAAGCCGACCTCGACCTATGTGATCGTCGAGCCCTGGATGATGGACCAGGTCCCCTGCATGCGGCCCTACCTCATCGACGAGTACGGACGCGGCGGCTATGCGCTCGCCGGTGTCGACGGCAAGGTCAAGAAGGTCACCAAGTTCTGACATCGTCTACCCGTGCGTGCGTACGTACGCACGTGCGGACCGACGCGTTCAGGAGTACGACCACGATGCCCAGCTGGCGCACCACTCTCACTGCGGCCGGCATATCCGGCCCCCGGCTGCGCGACGACTACACCCACGCCGCGCGCCGGGTGCTCCGCCGCGAGCCCGCCCCGTACCTGGCGCTGCGGCTCCTCGCCGCGCCGCCGCTGGTGCCCGCCCTCGCCGCGGGTCTCGCCTTCATGAACCTGGTCGACGACGTCGCCGAGACCGGGACCCCGCAGCAACGGGCCGCCGGTCTCGCCGCGTTGTCCGAGCGGGTGGCGGCGGCCCTGAAGTCCGGGGACAGCCCCGACCCCCTCCTGCGGGCCTACGCGCACGCGGTGGACTCCCGGGGCCTGCCCCCGCACTGGGTCTTCCGCTTCCTGGAGGGCGCCGCCACCGCCGAGGCGGGCTTCGACGGCTTCGCCGCGGAGGAGGACTTCCAGGCCTACCTCGACGCCTACGCGTGGCCCGGGGTGCTGGTCTTCACCGGACTGCAGTACCAGGGCGGCCCCGACCCCGAACAGGCCGCGGGCTGGCGGCGGTTCGTCGACGCCGCCCAGCGCGTGGACTTCCTCGCCGATCTCCGCGAGGACCTCGCGGACGGCCGGCTCTGCATCCCGCGCGCCCGGCTCGACGAGCATTCGGTGACCCGCGCCGACCTGGAACAGGCCCGCGACACCCCGGCTGTGCGCGCTCTGCTGGCCGCCGAGTGCCGGCGTGCCCGTACGGCCCTGGACGCCGCCCACGGGATCCCCGGTCTCGCCGAACCCGGTCTGCGTCCCGTCGTCGCGACCATGACGGAGCTGATGGCGCACCAGCTGACCGCCGTGGAGCGGGCGGGGGTCACCGCCCTGCGCCGGGACATCGGCTACGGTCCGGCGGCGCCCCTGCGGATCCTCGTCCGCGCCGCCCGGCGTCGCCCGGTGTGAACCGGCGCGGGGAGTTTCCCGGTTTCTAGTAGGCCCCGTTGACGTTGTCGATCGAGCCGTAGCGCGCGGCCGCGTAGTTGCAGGCGGCGGTGATGTTGGCGACCGGGTCGTAGGAGTTCTGCGAGGTGCCGGGCACGTGGTAGGCGCGGAAGGTCGGATCGATGACCTGGAGCAGCCCCTTGGACGGGATCCCGTTCCGGGCGTTGATGTCCCAGTTGTTGATCGCCAGCGGATTGCCCGAGGACTCCCGGATCACATTGCGGTGAATTCCGTTGTAGGAGCCGGGAATACCGTGCTTGGCCATGACGGCGAGGGACTCGCGGATCCACCCGTCGAGATTGTTCGGGTAGGCGGTGGCGGGCTTCGCGGCGGGCTTGGCAGCGGGCTGGGCGGCGGGCTGGGCGGCGGGCTTGAGGGCGGTCCGGGCGGCGGACCTGCTCGCACGTTCGGTCTCCGCCTGGGTGCCGAGCTTCAGTTTGATGCCGGGCCGGATGATCGACGGGTTGTCGCCGATGACGCTCCGGTTCGCCGCGTAGAGCTGCTGCCAGCCGCCGCTCACGGAATGATCCGCCGCGATCTCCGAAAGGGTGTCGCCCGCGACCACGGAATACGTCGTGGGGGCGGCGGCCGTCTCCGCCGCCCCGGCGGTGGTCGCGCTGATCAGCGGCAGAGTGAGGGCCGCGCCACCGGTGCCGGCGAGAGCGAGCTTGCGGGTGATCCGGTGGTGCTTCGGCCGACGGTGCTTACCTTTTCCAGGCATGGCGGAATTCCTCACGTGGGGGGACGGGAGATCCCGGGCGGGGGCCGGATTCGGCAGCTGACCACCAGGAACGAGGTGACCGTAGGCGAGCCCGCCACGCGGGAACAAGACCCGAATTCCACCGATAGATCGACATCTCGCTATCGGTCGGGTAAATGACCTTGAAGGGGTATCCGTGCAATAGCCGATTCCCTTTCCGGGAAAAGGGAATCGGCTGTTGTGCGGAAATGATGTTGAGGTGTCCGGTGTGGCTCACATCACGGGTCGCCGACCCGATGGCCAATACGGGCAAGTCCGCCCTCCGGGTGCCTCATCAGGGCGACTTGCCTGTAGGCGGCGAATCGCCCATTCAGGACTCTTTCCGGCGGATTGCCGGCCGGTGCGCCCCCAGGGTCACTCCAGCCGCTCCAGGGCGGCCGTCACGGCCGTCACCGCCCTCTGCGAGGACGGCAGCAGCGGCAGCCGGACGTCCGGGGTCGGGATCCGCCCCTGGGCGTGCAGGACGCCCTTGAGCACCGCCGGATTGGGCTCGGCGAAGGCCGCCGCCGACATCCGGGCCAGCGCGTGCCCCAGGGGCCGCGCCCGGGCCACGTCGCCCGCCCGCCAGGCCGCGGCGAGCTCCGCGAAGCGGTCCGTCGCCAGATGTGCCAAGGCCAGGATCCCGCCCACCGCACCCAGCGCCAGCAGCGGGGAAAGGTACGCGTCGTCACCGGCCAGCACCTCGAACCCGGCCGGCAGGTCACCGAGCAGCGCGATCGCGTCCTCGCCGATGCCGCCGCCCGCGAACTTCATGCCGGCGACCCCCGGCAGCGCCCCGAGCGCCCGCAGCGCGGCCGCGTCCAGGGGCTGCCCGGTCCGGTACGGGATGTGATAGACGATCAGCGGGACCGGGCTCACCTCGGCCAGCCGCGCGAAGTGCGCCAGCACCCCGGCCGCCGAGGGCCGGACGAACGGCGGCACGGTCACCAGCGCCGCCCGCACCTCGGGCCACCGGGTCAGCCGGGCCAGCGAGGCCTCGGCGGCCCGGGTGCCGCCGGCCCCCGCACCGACGGCCAGCGGCGCGCCCCGCTCCCCGCAGACCCGGGCGCACACCCCGGTGACGAGGTCGCGCTCCGCCTCGTCGAGACCGGCCGCCTCCGCGGTGGTGCCGAGCGCGACGATGCCGGCGGCGCCGGCGTCCAGCACCTCGTGGGCGAGTGCCTCCAGTGCCTCGGCGGCGACCTCCCCGGTGCGGGTGAAGGGAGTGACGAGCGGTACGTGGATCCCGTGCAGCGGGAGGTTCTCTGCGATGTCCTGTGCCATGCCCAAGAGCCTTGCCCGTCCAAAGGATCAAATCCAGTTCGCGTTCCTTACCCGACCCGTAAGCTGAGCCGATGCTCGATGTACGACGCCTGCGCCTGCTGCGCGAACTCGCCCGCCGCGGCACCATCGCCGCCGTCGCCGAGGCGCTCAGCTTCAGCCCTTCGGCGGTCTCCCAGCAGCTGAGCGTCCTCGAACGGGAGGCCGGCCTGCCCCTGCTGGAGCGCACCGGCCGCGGGGTCCGGCTCACCCCGGCCGGCCAGAACCTGGTCGGACACGCCGAGGCGGTCCTCGAACGGCTGGAACAGGCCGACGCCGACCTCGCCGAAGCGCGCGGGGGCCTCGCCGGAGCCCTGCGGATCGGCGCCTTCCCCACCGCCACCCGGGCCATCGTCCCGGCCGCGCTGATCGCCCTCGCCCGGCGCCACCCGGGGCTGGAGCCGATGGTCTCGGAGACGGACCCGGCCGCGGTGGCACACGCCCTGCGGGCCGGGGACCTGGACGTGGCCCTGGTGCACGAGTACGACTTCGTACCCGCCGAGCCCGAGCCGGGACTGGCCACCGAACCGCTCTACGGCGAGGCGATGTATCTGGCCGCGCCCGCCGCCGGGGCCCCCGCCCCACCCGGAGGCCCCGCCCCCTGCCGTGAATCCGCCCCGTCCGGCGAACCCGACCAGGGCGCGGTCCTGCGGACGCACGCCCGGGCGCCCTGGATCACCGCCACCCCCGGCACCCTCTGCCATGCCATGACCGTCCGGGCCTGCCAGGCAGCCGGTTTCACCCCGCGGGTCCGCCACCAGGTCGACGAGTTCGCCACCGTGCTCGCCCTCGTCGCGGCGGGCCAGGGGGTGGCCGTCGTACCGCAGCTCGGGGTCACGGGACCGGCCGATCCGGCCGTACGCCTCACCCGACTGCTCATGGAGCGCCGTACCAACCTCGCCTTCCGCGGCGGAGCCGGCGCGCACCCGGCCGTGGCGGCCTTCGGCGCGGCACTTCGGGCCGCCGTACCACCGGATCTGGCCGGGTCGCGCGCCGGAACGTGACACAACTCCCTTACCGCGTGCCGTCCGTGTACGTTCGTTGATCCAGACGGATTCGATCAGAGCGGGGTACGACGTGACACATCGCGTACGAGGGGTCATCGCCCGGAGCAAGGGCGCACCGGTGGAGACGACGACGATCCTCGTGCCCGACCCGGGACCCGGCGAGGCCCTCGTCCGGGTGCAGGCCTGCGGGGTCTGCCACACCGACCTGCACTACCGTGAGGGCGGCATCAACGACGAATTCCCCTTCCTGCTCGGCCACGAGGCCGCCGGAGTCGTCGAATCGGTCGGCCCTGACGTCACCTCCGTGGCCCCCGGGGACTTCGTGATCCTGAACTGGCGTGCGGTGTGCGGCACCTGTCGCGCCTGCAAGCGCGGTCGCCCCTGGTACTGCTTCGCCACGCACAACGCCACCCAGCCCATGACCCTGGAGGACGGCACCCCGCTCTCCCCGGCCCTCGGCATCGGTGCGTTCGCCGAGAAGACCCTGGTCGCGGCCGGCCAGTGCACCAAGGTGGACCCGGCGGCCGCCCCGGCCGCCGCCGGACTCCTCGGCTGCGGCGTGATGGCCGGTCTCGGCGCCGCCCTGAACACCGGCAACGTCGGGCGGGGCGACTCCGTCGCCGTCATCGGCTGCGGGGGAGTGGGCAACGCGGCCGTGGCCGGAGCCCGCCTCGCGGGCGCCTCGCGGATCATCGCGGTGGACCTGGACGACCGGAAGCTGGAGTGGGCCCGGGGTCTGGGCGCGACCCACACCGTCAACGGGCGCACGGAGGACGTGGTCAAGGCCGTCCAGGCCCTGACCGGCGGCAATGGCGCGGACGTGGTCATCGACGCCGTGGGCCGCCCCGAGACCTACCAGCAGGCCTTCTACGCGCGCGACCTGGCCGGGACGGTGGTCCTGGTGGGCGTACCGACCCCGGAGATGAAGCTCGAACTCCCGCTCCTCGACGTCTTCGGCCGCGGCGGCGCCCTGAAGTCCTCCTGGTACGGGGACTGCCTGCCCGAGCGCGACTTCCCGCTGCTCATCGACCTCTACCTGCAAGGCCGGCTCGATCTGGACGCCTTCGTCTCCGAGACCATTCCGCTCGACGGCGTCGAGGACGCCTTCGCCCGGATGGAACGCGGCGAGGTCCTCCGCTCGGTCGTCGAGTTCTGACACCCCGTCCGGACCGGACCGGCCCGCCCGTCACGCCAGGCCGGTCCGGCCGGTCCGGTCAGGCCCTGCCTAGACTCGGACCGCCACAACCCCCGCGCCCCCGCCGCCACCCGGCCGGGGCGCGGTCCTTCATCTCCTCGTACCCCTGGGGGCGTCCGTGACCATCGCACACAGCTACCGCCAGCCCGGCACGGTCCTCACCGACCACCGGTTCTCCGTCCCCCTGGACCACGCGCGCCCGGACGGGGAGCGGATCGAGCTGTACGCCCGGGAGGTCGTGGCCGCCGGCAGGGACCCCGAGGGGCTGCCGTGGCTGCTCTACCTGGAGGGCGGTCCCGGCTTCGGCGCCCGCCGCTTCATCGGCCGCCAGGCCTGGCTGGAGCGCGCGCTGACCGAATACCGGGTGCTGCTCCTCGACCAGCGCGGAACCGGCCGCTCCACCCCGGTGAACCGGCAGACCCTGCCCCTGCGCGGCACCCCCGCGGAGCAGGCGGAGTACCTCGCCCACTTCCGCGCCGACTCCATCGTGCGCGACGCCGAGGCCATCCGCCCCGGCCTGACCGGCGGCGCGCCCTGGACCGTGCTCGGCCAGAGCTTCGGCGGCTTCTGCGCCACCCACTACCTCTCCACCGCCCCCGAAGGCCTCACCGCCGCCCTGATCACCGGCGGCCTCCCGTCGCTGACCGCCACCGCCGACGAGGTGTACGAGGCCGCGTACCCCCGCACCGAGCGCAAGAACCTGGCCCACTACGCCCGGTACCCGATGGACGTCGAGCGCGCCCGCCGGATCGCCGCCCACCTCGCGGAGCACCCGGCCGAACTCCCCGGCGGCCACCGCCTCACCGTCGAGGGCTTCCAGTCCCTCGGCATCCTCCTCGGCGGGGGCGACGGCAGCCACCAGCTCCACTACCTGCTGGAGGACGCCTTCGTGCCGACCCCCGCGGGACCCGTCCTCTCCGACGCCTTCCTGGAGGCCGTCCGGGCCCAGCTCTCCTTCGCCGGGCACCCCCTCTACGCACTGGTCCACGAGGCGATCTACGCCCAGGACCCCGCCACGCCCACCGGCTGGGCCGCCGAACGGGTGCGCGCCGGCCACCCCCGCTTCGACGCCGGCAAGACGCTCGCGGGCGACGAGCCGCTGCTCTTCACCGGCGAGACCATCCACCCCTGGCACTTCACCACCGACCCGTCCCTCGCCCCGCTGCGCGAGACCGCGGATCTGCTGGCCGCCCGTACCGGCTGGCAGCCGCTCTACGACCCCGCGCGCCTGGCCGCCAACGAGGTGCCGGTGGCCGCCGCCGTCTACCACGACGACATGTACGTGGACACCGCGCACTCGCTGGAGACGGCCCGGTCCGTCCGGGGCCTGCGGACCTGGGTGACGGACGAGTTCGAGCACGACGGCGTCCGCGCCGGCGGCACCCGCGTCCTGGACCGGCTGCTGGCCCTGGTCCGCGACGCGGCGTAACCGGTATCCGTGCAGGTCAGGGATGTGATGGGGGCCTCGATAAATCGTTCCGGCAGAAGTTGATCACACGGTTAGGGTGGGGCCTCCTACCCGAGGAACCGACCGATGTGTGGAGCGTGCATGCTGAGAAGGATGTCGAGCGCCGTCTCGCTGGCCCTGGCCGGCGGACTGGCCGTGACCGGCGTGGTGGCAGGAACGGCGACGACCGCCGTCGCCGCACCCGCCGTCAGCGCCGCGGGGGCGGGGGAGACCCCCGCCGGCGCGCAGGCCTGGACGCGCGTGTCCAAGAAGAACCCGAACCGCTCCTCCTGGAACACCGCCGACGACCTGCGCGTCGGCAACGAGGGCGCCGCCGAGGGCCTGTCCCGCGCCTACCTCCGCCTGGACACCACCGCGCTCGGGGGCGCCACGGTCTCCAAGGCGACCTTCCGGATCACCAACACGGGGGCCGCGTCCTGCACGGGCCGTCCGGTGGAGCTGTGGAGCGTCGGCGCCGTCTCGGCGAAGACCACGTGGAAGAACCAGCCCGTCAAGGGTGTGCGGCTGGCGACGGTCACGGACGCCAAGGGCCGTGAGGGCTGCGCGGCGGGCGACCTCGTCTTCGACGCCACCGCGTTGGTGAAGGAGGCGGCGGCCAGGTCCCAGGCCTCCGTCACCGTCGGTCTGTTCGCCTCGAACGAGTCCGACTCCTCGGCCTGGAAGCGCTTCGCCCCGGCCAGCGCGAAGCTGGAGACCACCATCGGCCGCCCCGTGCCGCCGGTGATCGGCTCCCCTGAGTTCCCCGACGCCTCGAACGGCGCCCCCGCCGGCACCGGCAAGGCCCGCACCCCCGGCACCTTCACCTTCGGCACCGGTGGCGCCGCCAACCTCGAAAAGATCGTCTACTGGTCGGACTTCGACTCCCGCCAGGTCACCGTGGCGCCGGGCGCCGCGGTCGTGATCACGCCGACCGGCTCCGGCCCCCACACGATCTACGCCTACAGCGTCGACCAGGCCGGATACCGCTCCGACCAGGCCGCATACCAGATCTGGGCCCTCGGCAACGGTGGGGTCCGCGACGCCGCCGGTGACCTGAACGGCGACGGCCTGCGCGACCTGTGGACCCTGGACGCGGCCGGCAGGCTCCGCTTCTCGGCCGGCCGGGCCGACGGCACCTTCGCCCCGGCCACCGACGGCGGGGCGTCCTTCACCCCGGGAACCCGGATCGCCGCCGGCGGGGACTGGGGCGAGGACGGCTACAACGACCTGCTGGTCCTGGAGCGGGTCGAAGGGCTGGGGGCCAAGCAGCTCCGGATCCTCCCCAACGACGGCCTCGGCAGCGTCCGTCCGCACGACGGCATCGTGCTGAGCGTCTTCTGCCCGGTCGCGGATCCGGACGCGGGGTGCGTCAACGACGACCCGGCGTGGACCGGAGACGACCACTGGTCCCAGGCCGAGGACACCGCCGACGCGGGTGACCTGAACGGCGACGGCGAGCCCGACCTGCTGGTCAAGCAGGGCGCGCGACTCTGGGCGTACATGGGCAGCCGCTCCGGCTACCTCGACATGAGCGGCGGCCCGGTCCTCGTCGGCAACGGCGGCTGGGACACCGTCTCGGTCCTCGTCCCGGGCGACACCGACGGCGACGGCGCGGCCGACCTGTGGGTGCGCGACGACGCCTCGGGCGACCTGTTCGCCGTGAAGGGGACCAAGAACGCCGCCGGGCACCTCGACCCCACGAGCTGGGGCACGGCGCAGCGCGTGAAGATCGGCTCGGGCCTCGGCCGGACGGCGTACCCGACCTTGGTCTCGGCGGGCGACTTCGACCGCGACGGGCGGGCCGACCTGGCCGCCGTCGGAGCCGACGGCAAGGCCGTCTGGTTCCGGGCGACGGTCACCGGGATCGACGCGACCCCGCGGCCGGTCGGCTGATCTCACCTCGACGCGCCGGGCCGGCGTCCCCGTTCAGGGGCGCCGGCCCACTGTCGTTTCCGGGGGCGGCTCCACGAACGCGCGGGTCAGGTGCGCGGTGGCCAGCAGGGCGCCGCGCCGCCGGGCCCGCGCCAGCAGGTCCTCCCGGGAGGCCCGGGCGGTCTCCCGGTCTCGCTCGTGGGAGTACGGCACCGTCGGGTCGCCCAGCTGCACCGCATGCACCAGTACGTCCCCGGTGACCACCACGTCCCGGGCCCCGGCGCCCTGGTCCACCAGCACCGACTGGTGCCCCGGGGTGTGCCCGGGCGTCGGCAGCAGGGTGATGCCGGGGGCCATCCGATGGATCCCGTCCACCTCGTGCAGCTGCCCGCTCGCCCGCAGCGGCGCCACCGTCCAGTCCCACACCGGGTCCGCCCGGTCCAGCCCGGCCACCTCCGCGCGCTGCACCACGTACCGGGCCGCCGGGAAGAACGGCTCCCCGTCGGACCCCGACGACCAGCCCGCGTTGTCCTCGTGAAGATGGGTCAGGGCCACGGCCTCCACGTCGGCCGGAGCGATGCCGGCCGCAGCGAGGGCGTCCGGCAGCCGCCCCGGGACCGGCGCCCAGGCGGCGGCGGGGGACCCCGCCGGCCCGACCCCGGCGTCCACCAGCACCCAGCGGCCGCCGGGCCGGGCGATCGCGAAGCACCGGAAATCGAGCGCCCAGCTCCCGTCCGGCCCGATCGCGCCCGGATCCAGCCGGCCGGCCCGCTCCCACGCCGCCTCGCTCGCCCCCGGGAAGGCGGTACGGGCCGGCTCGAAGAAGATCCCCGTGGCGTCGAGCAGCGCCACCACCTGCCCGTGTCGGTCCATTCGCCTATTGTGCGAGACATGACCGAACAGCCTGATCAGCAGCCCGCCTTGCAGCCCATGCCCACCGACTGGACGCGCGCCCTCGCGGTGGTCGCGCACCCCGACGACCTCGAGTACGGGTGCGCCGCGGCGATCGCGCACTGGACGGACGGGGGCCGGGAGTTCGTCTACCTGCTCGCCACGCGCGGCGAGGCGGGCATCGACAGCATCGCCCCCGCCGACTGCGGTCCCCTGCGCGAGGCGGAGCAGCGGGCGAGCGCGGCGGTCGTCGGCGTGTCCGAGGTGGAGTTCCTGGACTACCACGACGGCGTCGTCGAGTACGGCCTCGGCCTGCGCCGGGACATCGCCGCCGCCATCAGGCGGCACCGGCCCGAGCTGATCGTCACCCTCAACCACCGTGACACGTGGGGCGGTGCGCAGGGCGGCGGCTACTGGAACACCCCCGACCACAAGGCCGTCGGCCGGGCCGTGCTGGACGCGGCCGGTGATGCCGGGAACCGCTGGATCTTCCCCGAGCTGACCGAGCAGGGGCTGGAGCCGTGGAACGGCGTGCGCTGGGTCGCGGTGGCCGGATCCGCCACCCCGACGCACGCGGTCGACGCCGGCCCCGGGCTGGAGCGTTCGATCGCCTCCCTCCTGGAGCACAAGGCGTACATCGAGGTGCTCACGGACCAGGACCCCGAGGAGTACGTCCGCACCTTCCTCACCGGGAACGCCCAGCAGGCCGCGGCCCGGTTCGGCGGGCGTCCGGCCGTGGCGTTCGAGGTCTTCCCCCGCTGACCGGCCACCTCTAGTCTGACGATCCGTCAGTTCGGCGGGTCGTCAGCCATCGGGCCGGGGGTGCGGGACACGGTGATCGACACCATCTCCACGGAGATCGCGGAGGGTGAGGAGCGGATCAGGCTGGAGGTCGCGGACGGTCTCGCGGTCCTCACCCTGTGCCGCCCGGACCGGCTCAACGGCTGGAGCTGGGAGTCCACCCGCCAGCTCGGCCTGCTCGCGGACCGGATCCGCTTCGACGCGTCCGTACGGGCGGTGCTGCTGCGGGCCGAGGGCCGGGCCTTCTGCGCGGGCATCGACGTGAGCGCCCCGGGCGGCGCCATCACGGGCGCCACCCCGGCCGAGCGCACCCGCAACTACTACGAGGGCATCCGCTGGGTGCACGAGCGGTTCGCGGTCCTCGCCCGCCTCCCCCAGCCGGTGGTGGCCGCCGTCCAGGGCTACTGCCTCGGCTTCGGCTTCGAGCTGGCGCTGATGGCCGATGTCCGGGTGGCGGCCGAGGACGCCGTCTTCGCGCTCCCGGAAGCCGGGCTCGGTGTGGCGGTGGACGCGGGCGGCGACCTGCGCGTCGCCCGCGAGGCGGGTGCGGGCTGGGCCAAGTACCTGGCCCTGACGGGCCGGCGCGTCGACGCCGCGACGGCGCAGCGGCTCAACCTCGTCCAGCTGGTCGTCCCCGGCGAGGACCTGGAGGCCGCCGCCCGCGCCGTGGCGCAGGAGATCGCCGCCAACGCGCCGCTCGCCGTCCAGGGCATCAAGCGCGCGATCGACGGCTACGCCGATGCCGCCCTCCCCGCCGCCCTCGACCGGGTGGCGATGACCGCCGCCCTCACCCTCACCTCGGAGGACTGCCGGGAGGGTTACACCGCCAAGGCGGCCCGCAGGCCCCCGCGCTTCACCGGAGGCTGAGCACCGGCCGGGTCGAGAACTCCTCGTACATGCCCTCGCCGTCCGGGCCGTACGTGAACTCGGCCGCGTACGGATTGCGGTTGGCGGTGGCCAGCGGCAGCCAGCCGAGCAGATCGCCGTACCCGCCGCAGACGGCCTCCCCGCCGTCACCGCCGTGCACCGCGGACGGGTCGCCGCTCAGCTCCGTGCCGTAGCTGTCGTAGGCGATGTGCAGCCCGAAGGCGTTCGGCTCGTGGCGCAGGCGGCCGCTCCCGTACGACGGCTCGTCCAGGGGGCATTCGTTCCCCCACCGGAACAGGGTGCCCGCCCCGGCCCCGCACGCGTGCTCCCACTCGTCGGCGCCGGGTATCCGCAGCCCGTGTGCCGCGAGCGCGGCCGGCATGTCGGCCGCCGGCTCGGTCAGGGCCTCGTCCTCCACGGCCATGAACACGGTGGCCAGCGCCGCGGTGCGCGGCGGGCTGAGCACGTCGGCGAGATAGGACTTGAGGTCCTCGTGCCCGTACCCGTACCCCTCGTCCACGCCGGCCGCGAAGTCGGCGGCCTGTGCGGGCGTCGGCTCCCAGGCGTCCAGGTCGAACCCCAGCCGCACCGTGCCGCCCGGTACGAGCGCGAACTCCCGCCCCTCGCGCTCGATGCGTACGCGGTGCAGCGGCCCGCCCAGGTGTCCGACGGCGTCGAACAGCACCACCCGGCCGCCCACCTGTCCGGCGGCCTCGTGGGCGAGGCGTTCGGCGGCGGCCGGCTTGAGCGAGCGCCAGCGGTCAAGGGTCAGTTCGGCGAGAGACATGCTCCGATCCTCGCACCACCCACCGACAACCGGCGTTCAGGGGGAGGGGGTGAAGGGGCCGCGGCCCAGCTGGGTGCGGACCGGGACCACCTCGGGGCTGACCACCGACCGGCGCTGCCAGTTCGCGCCGTCCACCACCAGCGTGTGCCCGGTGATGAACCGGGCGTACGGCGATGCCAGGAAGGTGGCGGCCCAGCCCAGTTCACGCGGCGCGCCGACCCGCAGAGCGGGCTGCCGGGCGTCCTTCGCGCCGGGCGCGGCGCGCTCCAGGCCGCCCCGGATGTCCTCGGTCATGTCGGCGTGCGGGAACAGCCCGGGGACGAGCCCGTTGATCTGGATGCCGTACGGGCCCCATTCGACGGCGAGCGTCTCCACCAGGCTCTTCACCCCCGCCTTGGCCGCGGCGCTGTGGGCGAAGCCCGGCCCGCCCGTCCAGGCGTACGAGGCACCGATGTTCACGATCGAGCCGCCGGTGCCCGCGGCGAGGTGGCGGCGGCCGAACTCGCGGGTCATCAGCCAGGTGCCCGTCAGCGTGATGTCGACGACCGCCCGCCAGGCGTTCGGCGAGAGGTCCTCCGCGGGGGAGGGGAAGTTCGCGGCCGCGTTGTTGACCAGCACGTCCGGCAGGCCGAAGGCCGCCTGCGCGGCGTCGAAGACCTCGGCGACCCGTTCGGGATCCCTGATGTCGCAGACGGCGGCCGTCACCCCGCCCGCGCCGGGGACGGCCGCCAACTCCTCCCGCGCCGCCTTGAGCTGCTCGGCGCGCCGGCTCGCGATCACCAGATCGGCGCCGAGCCGGGCGAACTCGGCGGCGATGGCCTTGCCCAGCCCGGTGCCGCCGCCGGTCACGAGGACCACCTGCCCCGCGTAGGTCCCGGGGGGCAGGGCGGCGGCGCCGAGCGCCGGTGGCGCGGGCAGCCCGCGCAGAGGGTTCTCCATGCGCCCATCGATAGCGTGCGGGCGCTCAGATCACCATCCCCGGGCGGCCCGGGCCGTGCGGGCCCGGCGCGATCCGAAAGACACGCCCTCGTGCTGTGACCGGCAAACCTCGCCGGTCACAGCGCTAGCTCCCCGGGTTGTACGCCTGCTTGGTCGCGCAGGTCCAGACGACCGGCTTGAGCTTGCCCTTCGCGTTCACGGCCGAGCCGCCGACCCGGTCGGTGTCCGAGACCGCTTCGGCCATGCTCGCCCCGCCCGCAGCCAGCCGCGGCAGGGCCTTGACCGGGCCGGAGCCGGACCGCAGGAGTGCCTGGTCCGGCAGGGTCAGCATGTCCGGGTGGAACTTGGCCGTGCCGACGGTGAGGTTCGTCGTCGCACTGATCGCCTCGAACGTGGCGTACGGGTGCGTGCTCAGCACGACCGGGGAGGTGGGGTTCCCGGTGAGCGGGGGTTCCCAGACGAGCGGAGTGTACTCGTACCACGGTCCGGACCAGTCGTAGCCGACGACCCGGCCGCTCTCGTCGATGTCCTGGACGTAGCTGTCGTTCGCCGTGGGGGCCAGCAGCCGGGCGGCGGAGCCGTCTCCCGGCCACAGCACCGGGTGGGTGCCCTCCAGGTGCTGCCCGGTCTCGGGGACCTCGTAGTCCTGGGCGGCCATGCCGAGGATGTCGCCCCGGTTGTTGATGCCGGTGACCATCTCGATCCGGGACCCCGGACCGGCCTCGGCCGGGAGGGGCAGCTCGCGGACCTTCCGGCCGTCCTTCCAGACGGTGGCGACCCCGCCGTCGGAGCGGGAGACCACGTACCCGGCGTCGTTGACGTCGGCCTCGGTGCCGTGGCCGTAGCTGTCCGGCAGCAGGGTGATCGCGGCGTCGCCCACCCGGTACGTGAACAGGGAGTGGAGGTCGACCCCGTGGACGACGCCCACCATCAGGCCGTGCGCGTTGACGGCGATCACCTGCCCGGTCTGGTCCGGATCGCTCAGCGGGACCCGGTGCACGGTGGTGCCGGTCCAGTAGACGGGCTTGCGGCCGGAGACGCCGACGGCGAGGTTGCCCGTCCCGAGGCCGAAGACACCCTGGCTGGGCGGGATGTCGCGGACGTACGACTCGTCCCCGATCGAGCCGAGCACCTGGATCTTCGGTGCGCACTTCGCGTCGGCCGCCGCGGCCGGGCCGGCCGCGGTGATCAGGCCCGCCAGAACGATGGCGGCTCCGGCCGCGGACATGCTTCTTCTCATGTGGTTGTCCCCCCTGGACAGGTGCTGTTCCCCGTTGAGTCATGACACGTGCACGCCACATGTTGCCTGATCTTGGTGCGGGTGTGGCCTGAATGACGCGTGTTGGTGCGCTCCGGAGGGTTCTCCACCCTGACCGGTGGTTCCCAGGGAGGCAAGCGACTGCTTAGTATGCCCGCGGAGCGTGGTTCCTCGACGGCGGCTGGAGGCCCCGGATGCAGGCATGGCGAGTACATACCCCCGGCGAACCCCGAGAGGCCCTTCGCCTCGAAGAGATTCCCGAACCGGTACCCGGCGAGGGCGAGGTGCGGCTGCGGGTCCTCGCGGCGAACCTCAACTTCCCCGACGCGCTGCTCGTCCGCGGCCAGTACCAGATCCGCCCGCCGCTGCCCTTCACCCCCGGTGTCGAGATCTGCGGCCGCACCGACGACGGCCGCCGCGTCATCGCCACCCCGAGCCTGCCCCACGGCGGCTTCGCCGAGTACGTGGTCGCGTCCGAACGGGCCCTGCTCCCGGCCCCCGAGAGCCTCGACGACGCCGAGGCCGCGGCCCTGCACATCGGCTACCAGACCGGCTGGTTCGGCCTGCACCGCCGGGCGCGCCTCCAGCCGGGCGAGACCCTGCTCGTGCACGCCGCCGCCGGCGGGGTCGGCAGCGCCGCCGTCCAGCTCGGCAAGGCCGCCGGAGCCACCGTCATCGGGGTCGTCGGCGGCAAGGCCAAGGCGCGCACCGCCGAGGAACTCGGCTGCGACCTGGTGATCGACCGTACGGCCGAGGACGTCGTCACCCGGGTGAAGGAGTTCACCGGCGGGCGCGGCGCCGACGTGGTCTACGACCCCGTCGGCGGCGACTCGTACACCGCCTCCGCCAAGTGCGTGGCCTTCGAGGGCCGCATCGTCGTCGTCGGATTCGCGAGCGGCACCATCCCCGCGCCCGCCCTCAACCACGCCCTCGTCAAGAACTACGCCGTACTCGGCCTGCACTGGGGCCTGTACGCCACCAAGGACCCCGCCGCCATCGCCGCCTGCCACACCGAACTCACCCGGCTCGCCGCAGAAGGCGCCGTCAGGCCACTGATCAGCGAACGCATCCCGCTGACCGCCGTCGCCGACGCCGTACAGCGCCTCGCCGACGGCACCACCACCGGCCGGCTGGTCGTCGTACCGGCCCTGGACGGAGGGGACCCGCGATGACCACCACCGAGGAACTGGTGGCGCGCGTACGGGACCTGCTCCGCGCCCACCCGCCCGCCGACACCGACCGCGCCGCATTCCTGCGCGCCCGCTTCGACGCCGGACTCGCCTGGGTCCACTACCCCGAGGGCCTCGGCGGCCTCGGCGCCCCCCGCTCCCTCCAGGCCGTCGTCGACGCCGAACTGGAAGCCGCCGGCGCACCCGACAACGACCCGCGCCGGATCGGCATCGGCCTCGGCATGGCCGCGCCCACGATCCTCGCGTACGGCACCGAGGAGCAGAAGCGGCGCTTCCTGCGACCCCTGTGGGCCGGCGAGGAGGTCTGGTGCCAGCTCTTCAGCGAGCCCGGCGCCGGATCCGACCTGGCCGCCCTCGGCACCCGCGCGGTCCGCGAGACGGGCTCCGGCGACTGGATCGTCGACGGCCAGAAGGTGTGGACCTCCAGCGCCCACACCGCCCGCTGGGCCATCCTGATCGCCCGCACCGACCCCGGGCTCCCCAAGCACCAGGGCATCACCTACTTCCTCTGCGACATGCACGCCCCGGGCGTCGAGGTCCGGCCGCTGCGCCAGATCACCGGCGAGGCCGAGTTCAACGAGGTCTTCCTCACCGGCGTCCGCATCCCCGACTCCCACCGCCTCGGCGCCGTCGGCGAGGGCTGGGCGGTCGCCCGCACCACCCTGATGAACGAGCGGGTCTCCATCGGCGGCATGCGCATCCCGCGCGAGGGCGGCATGATCGCCCCCGTCGCCGCCGCCTGGCGCGAACGCCCCGAGCTGCGCACCCACGCCCTCCACCAGCGGCTCCTGGAACTGTGGGTCGAGGCCGAGGTCGCCCGCCTCACCGGGGAACGGCTGCGCCAGCAGCTCGTCGCCGGCGCGCCCGGCCCCGAAGGATCGGGCATGAAGCTCACCTTCGCCCGGCTCAACCAGGAGATCAGCGCGCTGGAGGTCGAACTCCTCGCGGAGGAGGGCCTGCTGTACGACGACTGGACCATGCGCCGGCCCGAAGGCGTCGACTTCACCGGCCGCGAGGCCGGCTACCGCTATCTGCGCGCCAAGGGCAACAGCATTGAGGGCGGCACCAGCGAAATCCTCCTCAACATCGTCGCCGAACGCGTCCTCGGCCTGCCCCCCGAGCCGCGCGACGACAAGGACCTCGCCTGGAAGGACCTCAACCGATGACCACCACGGCGGCACCGACCGACCTGCTCTACTCCGGGACCGAGGAGGAGCTCCGCTCCGCCGTACGCGCGCTGCTCACCGACCGCTGCGACGCGAAGAGCGTCCTCGACCGGGCCGAGACGGGCCGGCCGCACGACCCGGCGCTCTGGCACACCCTCGCCGTCGAGATCGGCGCGGCCGGTCTCCTCGTGCCCGAGAAGCTGGGCGGACAGGGCGCGAGCCACCGCGAGGCGGCCGTGGTTCTGGAGGAGCTGGGCCGGGCCGTGGCGCCCGTCCCGTACCTGACGAGCGCCGTGCTCGCCACGGAGATCCTGCTCGCCTGCGACACCGCGGAAGCCGCCCCGCTGCTGCGGGAGCTGGCCTCGGGCAGCACGGTGTGCGTCCCGGCCGTGCCGCTGACCCTCGCCCCGGGCGCGCCCCTGCCGGCCCCCGTCCGGGACCTCGGCGACGGGAGCCTGACCGGCACGGTCACCTCCGTGGCGGACGCGGTGGCCGCCGGCGTCCTGCTGGTCCTGGCCGACACCGGGCTCTACGCCGTCCCGGCCGCCTCGGCCCGCCTGACCCCGCAGGTCCCGCTGGACCTGACCCGCCCGCTCGCCACCGTCACCCTGGAGGCCGCGGCCGGCACCCGTCTCGCCGATGCCGGAACGGCCCGGGCGGCCGTCGCCGGAGCCCTGCTCTCCGGGGCCGGACTGCTCGCCTCCGAGCAGCTCGGGCTCGCCGAGTGGTGCCTGACGGAGACGGTCGGCCACGTCCGGGGCCGGCACCAGTTCAACCGGCCCGTCGGCTCCTTCCAGGCCCTCAAGCACCGCCTCGCCCGGCTCTGGCTCGACGTGGCGTCCGCGCGCGCGGCGGCGAGGGCCGCGGCCGACGCCCTGGCCACCGCGGCCCCCGACGCCCCGCTGACGGTCGCCGTGGCCCAGGCCTACTGCTCGGGCGTGGCCGTCCGCGCGGCCGAGGAGTGCGTACAGCTGCACGGCGGCATCGGCATGACCTGGGAACACCCGGCCCACCTCTACCTCAAGCGGGCCAAGGCCGACTCCCTGGCCCTCGGCACGGCGGGCCACCACCGCGGCCTGGTCGCGGACTTCGCGGAACTCCCCGCGCCGTAGGGGGTGTCGTGCCGGTCAGGGCGGGCTCGCGGCGCCGGCACCGCGCCTCGCCGCGTCGTCCTCGGCCGGCGACGCTCCGCGTCGCCTCCCTCGTCCGCCGTGCGATCCTTCCCCCCGGTCCTGGCGGGCCTGGGGAGACCCCATGGCACCGGCCACCGCTCCCTGATCCGCCCCGATCGACAAGACACCCCCTGGCCCCGGTGCCGGCCGGCCCCGCACCGGGCCGGCCGGGGACATGGCCGAACGGCCGAGTGCGGGCGCGGCGCGGGGTGCGGCACCGACCTGCACCTGCACCTGCCCCGCCTCGGGCGGGCTCCGCGCTGATCCCTATCCTCGCCCCATGACGGCCACCATCACCGCGCTCTCCGCCACCGGACTCCGCGCCCACTGCGACGAACTCGCCGCCCTGCTGCTCGCCGTGGTCGACGGCGGATCGTCCCTCGGCTTCCTCACCGGCCTCGACCACCAGGGCGCCGCCGCCTGGTGGGACTCCCTGTTGCCCGCCGTCGAGGACGGCTCCCTCGCGCTGTGGGTCTCCCGCACCGGCGGCGAGGGCCGGATCGACGGCACCGTCAGCTGGTACCGGGAGACCAAGGCGAACGGCCGTCACCGCGCCGAGCTGCGCAAACTCATGGTCCACCCGGCCGCCCGGGGCCGGGGCACCGCCCGGGCCCTGCTCGCCGAAGCCGAGTCGGCCGCCTCCCGGGCCGGGGTGGTGCTGCTGTTCCTGGACACCGAGACCGGCGGCGGAGCCGAGCGGGTCTACCGTTCCGCGGGCTGGACGGAGGCCGGCACCATCCCCGACTACGCCACCGACCCGGCGGGCCGGCTCCACCCCACGACCCTCTTCTACAAGCAGCTCCGCGACGCCCACGGGTGACCTCGCCCGCCGCGCGGCGTTAGACCCGTAGCCGCCGGCCACCGAGCGAGGGAGACCGTATGTCCACAGCATCGCCCGCCGCACCACTGACCCGCCGTGCGGCCTTGCGTACGGCCTTCACCGCGGCCGTGCTCGCCGGCACGGCCGCGGCCCTGGCCCCCGTACTGCGCGCCCGCCGTCCCCGGCAGACCCTCACCCCGGCGCCGCTCGCCGAGGAGGAGTCCTATCGCGGCCGGCACATCGCCGTCGACGTCGCCGGGGTCCGGATCGACGGCCGCCCGCTGCACGTGATGCGCCGGGCCGACGGCAGCTACCTCAGCGGGATCAACCACTTCCAGTCCTACTCCACGCCACTGGAACTGGCCCGGGCCGCGGTCGACGAACTGGGCACCGCCCAGCTCGCCTTCGCGGCCCCGCACCACGGCTGACTGACGCACGGGAACGGGAGGAGCCCCGCATTGCACACCCGGCAGAACCAGAAGAACCTCACCAGCGCCCAGAAGAAGCGGTTCACCGCGGCGGTGCTGGAGCTCAAGCGCGACGGCGCCTACGACGCCCTCGTGCGCACCCACGACAAGTACTTCGTGCCCGACCGCGACCGCAAGCTGCGCGTCGGGCACATGTCCCCGTCGTTCTTCCCGTGGCACCGGCGCTATCTGCTGGAGTTCGAGCGGCGGTTGCAGGAGATCGACCCGGGCGTGAGCGTCCCGTACTGGGACTGGACCACCGACACCAGCCCGGTCTCCTCCCTCTGGGCCGACGACTTCCTCGGCGGCACCGGCCGGGCGAGCGACCGCAAGGTGATGACCGGGCCGTTCGCCTACGACACGGGCAACTGGACGGTGACCGTGGGCATCACCGAGTCCGCCTTCCTCACCCGCAACCTCGGCCGGCCGCAGAATCCGATCACCCTGCCCACCGCGGCCGAGCTCCAGTGGGCGATCGACGACCCGACGTACGACGTCTCCCCCTGGGACTCCACGGCCACCGCGGGCGGCTTCCGCAACAAGCTGGAGGGCTGGTCGGCCCCCAAGAGCGAGCGCTGGCGCAACCACAACAAGGTCCACCAGTGGATCGGTGGCCACATGACCGGCGGTACGGCGCCCAACGACCCGGCGTTCTGGCTGCACCACGCCTTCGTCGATCTGATCTGGGACCGCTGGCAGCAGAAGCACCCCGGCTCCGGCTACCTGCCCGCCGCCCCGCTCGCCGTCGGCGACCTCCAGCGCGGCCGGGTGATCGCCCTCGACGAGCCGATGCCGCCGTGGAACATCACCCCGCGCGAGATGTCCGGCCACCAGGGCCTGTACCGCTACGAATGACGCGCGCGGCCCGTGCGTACCTGCCGTTCGCGCACTCCGCGACGCGGGGACACACGGGAAAGGACCCCCGCCGGGTGGCGGGGGCCCTTCCGTGGATCAGCCGATCAGGCGATCAGTGGCCGTAGTCGCCACCCTCGGTGTGGTGGTCGCCGCCGCCGGAGACGTTGACGCAGGTGTTGCCGAACGCCGGGTTCAGCAGGGCGATCACGTTCACGGTGTTGCCGCAGACGTTGACCGGGACGTGCACCGGAACCTGGAGCAGGTTGCCCGACAGGACACCGGGGGAGCCGACCGCCGCACCGTGCGCTCCGGCATCGGCGACAGCCAGACCCGCACCGGCGACCACGGCGCTGCCGGTGACAGCGGTGATGGCGAATGCCTTCGCGATACGCGACATCAAGATCTCCTCATGAGATATGTGGGGCGCCACACAACCTGTGGCATTTGACATGGCATACAACGCGGGGGAGGCCAAGGGGTCACGGCCCGTGCGCCTACCTGGTGACGGAAAACCGGACGGAGGCGAAGTACGGCCGCACCTGGCCGACCTCTCCGGGCCGCAGGACCCGCAGGGCCCGGCCGGAGCACCCGGGGCCCTCGTAGAGGGTCGCCGGGCTCCGGGTCCCGTTGGTCACCGCCCGGGCGCCGCCGCCCTCCGCCGCGACGCACCCCCTCGGCGCGGTGAGGCCGTGGACCCGGTCGTCCTGGCCGACGTACTGGAAGTCCGGGCCGGCGGCCAGGGCCGGGCCGGAAACGAGCGTGGCCCCCGCGAGCAGCAGGGCGACGGGCACGGCATGGTGGATACGCAGGAATCGCATGCCCGTCCAACCGGGCCGGGCCCGGACCCGGTCACGCCTTGTCACCCGTTGGACGGCTGTGCGACGGTGCGACCGGCACCGGCACCGGCACCGGCACCGGCATCGCAGGAGGACGAGATGAGCGCAGAGGGCGCAGCCGACGGCCGCCGCCGCCCGCAGGCCAGGACGGCGGCCGGCGTCGTCGAGGGCCGGACCGGGCCCGGGGGGACCGCCGTCTTCCTGGGCATCCCGTACGCGGCCCCGCCCGTCGGAGCCCTGCGCTTCGCGGCGCCCGCGCCCCCGGCCGCCTGGGACGGCGTACGCGATGCCGCCGCCCACGGGCCGACCGCGCCCAAGGTGCCCTACCCGGACACCTTCGCCGCCCTGCTCCCCGACCCGGTGATCCCCGGGGACGACTGCCTGAACCTGAACGTGTGGACCCCCGACCCGGCGCCCGGGGCCCGGCTGCCCGTCATGGTCTGGATCCACGGCGGGGCCCACACCCGTGGCTCCTCGGCCGTCCCCGTCTACGACGGCTCCGCCTTCGCCCGCGACGGGGTCGTGCTCGTCTCCTTCAACTTCCGCCTCGGCGTCCTCGGTTACGGCCTCTTCCCCGACGCCCCCGCCAACCGCGGCCTGCTGGACCAGATCGCCGCCCTGGAATGGGTCCGCGACAACATCGGTGCCTTCGGAGGGGACCCCGACCGGGTCACCGTCTTCGGCGAATCCGCCGGGGCCATCAGCACCGGCGCCCTCCTGGCCGTCCCGCGCGCCGCCGGGCTCTTCACCCGGGCCGTCCTGCAGAGCGGAGCCCCCGAGGTCCTGCCGCGCCCCAGGGTCCGCGCCATGGTCCGGCGGATGGCCTCGCTGCTCAAGGTGGACGCCACCGCCGCGGCCTTCACGGCCACCGCGCTGCCCGACCTGCTCGCCGCGCAGGCGGCCGTCCTGCGCCGATCCGGCCCGCTCGTCGGCGGGCCCGCCTTCGGCCTGGTCACCGACCCGGACACGGTCCCGGCCGACCCCCTCGACACCCTCTGCGCCCAGGCCGCCTCCGCCGGGGTGCCGCTGCTCCTCGGCTGGACCCGTGACGAGTACCGGCTGTGGCTCGCCCCCACCGGCGGGATGCGGCTGCTGGACCGGCTCGGCCCGCTCGCCGTGGCGCTGGCCCGCGCCCGTTCCGGCAAGGACCGGGCGGCCGTACGGGCGCTGCGCGCCGCGCTGCCCGCGGCGGGCCCTGCCGAACTCGCCGGACAGCTGCTCACCGACCGGCTGCTGCGCGACCCGCTGCGCAGGCTCGCCGGGGCCCGGCGGGCGGCGCCGAGCTTCCTGTACGAGTTCGCCTGGCCCTCCGGCGTTCCGGGCCTCGGCTCCTGCCACGCCCTGGAGCTGGGCTTCGTGTTCGACACGCTCACGGTACCGGAGGCCGCCTGGCTGGCCGGGCCGCACACCCCGCAGGCGCTGGCGGACGAGATGCACGCGGCCTGGGTGCGGTTCGCGGTGACGGGCGATCCGGGCTGGGCGGCCTGGAACGGCGACGGCCCGCCGAAGGTGTTCGGCGGGCCGGAGCTCGATGGTGCGGGGGAGCCGGTCGTTACTCGACGGGCCCTTCCATGACCTTGCTGATGAACTGGACCGGCCCCTCGCCCATGTTCGGCACATAGGTCTTGGCGTTGTGCTGGCCGCCCTTGATGACCTTCAACTCGGAGTGGATGGGGCCCTTGTTGCCGTAGGTGGCGATGAACTTCTGCACGTCGGGCAGTGTCTTCTTGTTGTTCTCGCTGTCGCCGACCTGGAAGGCGAGGTAGACCTCCGGACCCTTGGTGTCGATCAGCTGCTTCGCCAGCAGCTCCGGGTTGTTCTCTGCCTTCTCCTTGTCGTGGCCCTTCCACAGGGAGGAGTCCGGGACGATGTCCGGGCCGGAGGCGATCACGGCCTTGAACTTGTCCGGGTGCTTCAGCACGGCCTTCAGACCCGCGAAACCGCCGGTGGAGGAGCCCATGAAGGCCCAGCCGTCACGGGACTTGACGGTGCGGAAGTTCGCCTTCATCAGGTCCGGGACGTCCTCGGTCAGCCAGGTGCCCATCTTGGGCTGGCCGGGGATGTCGGAGCCGTCCCAGTAGACGCCCTTGTCGTCCGGCCCCGGGTTGAGGACCGGCATGGCCAGGATGAAGGGCTTGCTCTTGCCCTCCGCGTACCACTTGCTGATGCTGGTCTGGAGGCCGAGGTCGGTGCCCATCCAGTAGTTGCTCGGGTAACCGGCGCCGCCCGGCAGGGCGATCATGACCGGGAAGCCGCTCTTGGCGAACTTCGGGTCGTTGTACTCCTTGGGGGCCCAGACCCAGACCTTGCCCTTGAAGCCGGACTTCTTGCCGTCCAGCGTGGTGACGGCCACGTGCGTGCCGTCGGGGAGGGTCATCGTGTTCTTGAACTCGGAGGCCGGCCCGGTCGGCATGAGCATCTTGGAGTTCGGCGGCGGAGCGTCGTTCTTCTTGCCGCCACCGGCGGGCGTCTGCCCGAAGGACACCGAGGAGCCCTTGTCGGTGAACGGGGGTATCTCGTAGTGGTTCAGCACGAGCGCGGCTATGCCGGCGAGTGCGAGCACCGAGGCGCCCGCGATCAGCCAGCGGCGCCCCCGCGACCTGCGCCGCGGCGGCTCGGGCTCCTGGTACTGCCCCTGCTGCCCGTACTGCGGCTGCTGTCCGTACTGGTCCTGCGGTGCGTACTGCGACTGCTGCCCGTACTGCTCCTGCTGCCCGTACGGCTGCGGGGGGCGGCCGGGCGGCGGCTGCTGTCCGTACGGCCGGCCGTACTGGTCGCCTTGGGGCGGCTGCGGTATCTGTCCTTCCGGCCGGTACGGCTGGTACTGCTGCCCGTCGGGTGCGTACGACATGTGCGGTGGCTCTCCGGCTGCTGCTGCCCCCAGAGGGGCGGGGTGGTCTGACTGCTGGGTCCTTCCGTTCGAAGGATGAACGAAAGCATGTCAGGGTTCCGCATTTTTCCTACTCTTGGGGTGCCCTGGGGGAGGCCATTGCCTGGCGCCCGTACGCCCGGTGGAGTTCACGGACCCGCCCCCGTCCATGCCTGGCTCTTGTGCAGGCCGCTGGGTATGGTGCCCCCGCGCCGCCCCCGGAACCCCACCCCGCCCCGGAGTCATGCCATGACGCTCCAGCGCCGGATCCTGATCCTCGCCACCGCCGTGGCCCTGCTCGCGGCCGTGGGCGTACTCGCCGTCGTACGGGCCTCCTCCCGCGCCGACGAGAAGGACCACGCCCGGGCGGGCGGCCCGCAGGTCGGTCCGGGCACGGTCTCGCTGGCGCCGGGCGACGGCGGCCGGCGGATCGTGTTCCGCAACATGGCCTGGGGGCCGCACCGGGACGAGCTCGCCACGGTCGCGGCCGCCGCGCCGGAGGGGGCCCGTACCGCGTCCGGGGTGAGCTGCCTGCGCTTCCATGCAGCCCAGGGCACCGGGATCTGCCTCCAGGCGGACCGCGGCGGGGTCCAGGAGGGCTACCGGGCCGTCGTACTCGACGCCCGCCTGAAGGAGGTCTCCGCACATCCGCTGGGCGGCCTCCCGACCCGGGCCCGGGTCTCGCCGGGCGGGCACCTCGCCGCCTGGACCGTCTTCGTCGGCGGGGACTCGTACGCAGGGACGAATTTCTCGACGCGGACCTCGGTGCTCGACCTGCGCACCGGCACGCTCGACGCCTCGCTGGAGGACTTCACGATCCTGAAGGACGGCAAGCCGTACCGCAGCGCCGACGTCAACTTCTGGGGGGTCACCTTCGCCGCCGACGAGCGGACCTTCTACGCGACCCTCGCCACCGGCGGCCGGACCCACCTGGTCCGCGGGGACCTGGGCCGGCGCACCGTGACCACCCTGCGCGAGAACGCGGAGTGCCCGTCGCTGTCACCGGACGGGACCCGGGTGGTCTTCAAGAAGCGCGTGCCGGGCCTGCCGGCCGAGGCGCCGTGGCGGCTGTACGCCCTGGACCTGGCCTCCGGAGCCGAAACCCCGCTCGCCGAGGAGCGCAGCGTGGACGACCAGGCGGTGTGGACCGACGACCGGACCGTCGTCTACGCCTTGCCGGGGGACTTCGGCGCCGACCTGTACGCCGTACCGGCCGACGGGAGCGGCGCTCCGGCCCGGCTCATGGACTCGGCCCTCGCCCCGGCCTTCCTCGGCTGAGGAGGCAGCGGCGAGGGCCGGGTCGAGCGCCGGGGCAGGACCGTTTTTCCGCTTTTCCGTCCGGCCGGGGCGGTTACGCGGGGATCAGGGTCTTGCGGCGCCGCTTGCGCTGCGCGCCCGCCGACAGCCTCAGCTCGATGACCGACCGCACGGTCGGCCACTCCTCGTCGAGGATCGAGTAGAAGGCCGTACTTCGGACGGCGCCGTCCAGTCCCCGCGAATGGGCCCGGCGGACCCCCTCGCAGGTGAAGCCCAGACGTTCCATGGCGGCCCGCGACCGGCCGTTGCGCGCGTCAGCGCGCAGCGAGATACGCCGTACCCCCCAGGTCTCGAAGGCATGGCGGAGCATGAGCAGCTTCGCCTCGGTGTTGATGCCGGTTCCCTGGGCGCCCGGGGACAGCCAGGTATTGCCGATCTCGGCGGCATCGGGGATCGCCGTCGCCGGATCGCCGAACGGGACCCCTGGCACGGCGGGCCAGATCAGGGGCCCCTGCCAGTAGTCGAGTTCCAGGAACCGGGTCGAACCGACGACCCGCCCGTCGGTGGCTCTGACCACCGCGAACGGGAGCGATCGACCCGCTGCCTGATCGGCGAGGGCACGTTCGATGTACTCGTGTGACGCCTGCACCCCGTGGGGAACGGGAGTGAAGGCGTAAGTCGTACGATCCTCGGCCCCGGCCACGGCCAGAGCCTCGGTGTGGTGGGGGGCGAGGGGCTCGAGCCGCACGGTGCGGCCCGCGAGGTGTACGGGTACGGGCACGGAGCCTTCGGTCCTTCTGGGCGGTGGGGTGGTTGCACAGTCTGCGTCCATGACGTCGCCCCCCGTGCAAAACACGAGTGAAAGGCAACCGGCTGTCAGGTGAACGCGAGTGGCTCAATGTAGCTCCTTAAAGTCCTCTCATGAACCCCCAATTTGGCAATGGCGTGACACCGATTTCCGAGCACTTGGGTCCCCGCCTCGGAGCACCCGTAATCACGATCCACGGACATCCCTTCACGTGCACGACATGGGCCCCCCAGACGGCCGCGCCGACGGCCGCCGATCGCCCTGCGATCGCGCCTGACCTGCGAGGATGCGGATAGAGTCGGGTGATCCCGAGCGAGGCCCCGCTCGCGGATCCCGCACGCGGACCCGCCGGTCCGCCGCCCCGCCCGGACATCGAACACATGGTCGTCGGCGGTGTGTCCGTGAGCGGTCGCACCACGGGGGAGGTACGACTGCGCCACCCGGGTCTGCTACGGCCCCCGCGGGGCCGCCGTAGAGTCGCAGCGATGCCTGTGTCCGCCGAGGAGGGTGTTCATGCTGCGAGGGTTTGCGACGATCAACTTCTGGGCCGACGACCTGGAGGCCGCGAAGGCCTGGTACACCGAGCTCCTCGGGATCGCCCCGTACTTCGAGCGGCCCGGTTACGCCGAGTTCCGGATCGGCGACTACCAGCACGAGCTGGGCATCGTCGACCGCCGCTACGCCCCGCCGGGCGCGGCGAAGGACCCGGGCGGCGCGGTGGCCTACTGGGCCGTCGACGATCTTCCCGCGGTCCACGCGCGGCTCCTGGACCTGGGGGCGACGGAGTACCAGCCGGTGACCGCGCACGGCGACGGCGCATTCGTCACGGCGGCCGTCACCGACCCCTTCGGCAATGTGCTCGGCATCATGCGCAACCCGCACTACGTGGAGGTCCTCGAAGGGGCGACCCCGGACCCGGCCTGACCTCGGCCCCGCGCCGCTGAGATCATTCCGGTTATGGACGACGTACTGCGGCGACTGGCCGCCGTGGGACCCTTCTTCACCGTCCCCTGCGGGAAGGAACCGCCCGGCCCCGGCTTCCGGCCGCTCACCGCGCTGTACGGGGAGCAGCTCGGGCCGTACGTGGCCGAGGTGGGCCGGCGGATCGGCACCGGACCGGGCCGGGTGGCCGCCTCGACCGCACAGTTCGGGATCGTCTCCCGGCTCTGGTCGCTGGGGCTCGGGTGCGCGGCACTGGCGGGCCGGGTGCCGGACCTGGCCGCCGACCGGGTGTGGTGGCTGCTGCCGGACGCGGGATCGCTCCAGCTGTGGCTGCCCGAGCCCGCCCCCGGCCTGCCGGCCGAGGCACTCGGGGAGAACGTCCTCGCGAACCTGGCCGTGCTCGACGAGGCCCTGCGCGAGCGCTTCGGGGTCTCGCCGAAGGTCCTGCGCGGGAACGCGGCGTCCGGGCTCGTCGGGGCGCTGCGCGTGCTCGTCGACCGGGTGCCGGGAGGCGCGGCCGTGGAGCTGGCGGGCGCCCTGCTCGGCGACGGCGGAGCGCTGGCGGGCACCGGCACCTTCATCCATGAGGAGGGGCTCGGGGTGGCGTTCGTACGGCGCAGCTGCTGCCTCTACTACCAGGTGCCCGGAGGCGGGCTCTGCGGCGACTGCGTACTGCGGGCCGGGCGGCGGACGGGCTGACACCCCTCGCGGGGCCGCGCCGCCGTTCGGAGCAAGGGAGGGCGCGCCGTGCCCCGCCCCGCCGAGGGCCCGGCGTACGGTCCGCTGCATGACCGCTCGTACACCGCACCAGCCCTCCGCACTCACCCGCCGCGCGGCCCTGACCGGGCTCGCCGCGGGGGCCGGGGCGCTCGCCGTCGGGAGCGGAGCCCGCACCGCGGCCGCCGCGCCCGAGCCGTCCGGCAAGGCCGTGGATCCGACCCCCGGAGCGATGAAGCTCTTCGACGATCCCGGCTTCAACTTCGCGGGCCTGCTCGCACTCGGCGCGGCCGGCATGCGCGCCTCCGAGGTGGGCGAGGTGCTGACCGCGGTCAACGCCATCAACGCGGCCGGTCTGTCCGAGCAGACGTTCAGCGACACCTTCCGCGCCTGGGGGGACCGGCTCGCCGCGCCCCCGGCCGCCGGCCGCCACGGCCACGACGCTCCCTCGCAGACCCGCCGCTTCCGGTCCCTGCGCGCCGCCCAGTACTACGCGCAGGCGCTGTTCTACGTGCTCGGCACCGACCACCCCGGTGACGAGGAGGCGGTCTACCTGGCCGGGCGGGGAGCCTGGGACACCTTCGCCAGGCTCTGCTCACCGGCCGCCGTCCGCGCGAAGGTCCCGTACGGCAAGACCCACCTGCCGGTCTGGTTCTTCCGCCCGGACGGTCCCGCCGAACCGCGCCCCACCGTGATCCTGACCAACGGCAGCGACGGCCAGAACCTCGACATGTGGACCTACGGCGTGGCCGCAGCCCTCGGCCGCGGCTGGAACGCCCTCGTCTACGACGGACCCGGCCAGGGGCAGCTCCTGTTCGTGGAGGAGATCCCCTTCACCACCCGCTGGGAGAAGGTGGTCGGCCCGCTCATCGACTGGCTGGAGCACCGCAAGGACGTGGACAGCGGCCGGATCGCGCTCACCGGCCTGAGCATGGGCGGCAACCTGGTCGCCCGCGCCGCCGCCTTCGAGCACCGGCTCGCCGCCGTCGCCTGCCAGCCGGGCTGCGTCAGCCCCTGGCTGGGATTCGACGCGGAGCTGCGCGCCATCGTCACGCCCGACAAGGAGGAGACCAACCGGGTATGGAACGAGGAGGTCGTCCCGGAGCTGACGCCGGAGCTCGCCTTCACCGTCAAGAAGCGCTTCGAGATCTTCGACCGGCAGGCACTGCGCCAGGCCCGCGAGGGCGTCGTGCTCACGGACCTCTGGACCCCGGCGCAGGTGGCCATGGGCCTCGACATCACCAAGGTGGTCGGGAGGATCAAGGCCCCGACGCTCGTCCTGGACTACGACTTCGAGCTGTTCTACCCGGGCCAGCCACAGCAGATGTACGACCTCCTGCGCACGCGCCGCGAGTACGTGAAACTGACGGAGGCCACCGGGGCGCAGTTGCACTGCTCCCCGATGGCCCCGCAGCAGCACTGCGACGTCGTCTTCGACTGGCTCGCCGACGTGCTCCAGCGCTGACAGACGTGAGTACCTGCTAGAAGGTCAGGTTCCAGGAGTCGACCTTGCCGGTGTCGCCGCCGGCGTTGTCGTTGACCCGCAGCTTCCAGGTGCCGTTCGCGGCCTCGGAGGAGGCGTTCACGGTGAAGACCTGGTTGATGTTGTCGGTGCTGCCGCCGGAACGGTTGTGCACGGTGTAGACGGTGCCGTCCGGCGCGACCAGGTCGACCTTCAGGTCACCGATGTAGGTGTGCACGATGTTCACGCCCACCTTGAGGGTGGCCGGGGCGTTGCCGGTGACACCGCTGACGGTGACCGGGCTCTCCACCGTGGTGTTGTCGCCGATGGCGAAGTCACCGGCGTTCTCGAAGTACTTGCCGGGCGGCGGGGTGCTGCCGACGGCCTTCAGCGCGTCGACCTGGCCCTCGCCGAAGAAGCCGTTCTTCGCCGTGGTGCCCTTGCAGCGGCTGTCCGACGGGCAGGCGACGTCGTTGGCCTGGGTGGCCAGCTTGTCGCGCAGCTGCGCCGGAGTGATGCCCGGGTTGGTGCTGGCCAGCAGGGCCGCCACACCGGCGACGTGCGGGGACGCCATCGACGTGCCGCTCATGGTGCCGTACTTGCCGCCCGGCTGGGTGCTGTAGATGCCGACGGTGTCGCCGCCAGGGGCCGTGACGTCGACGACGTTCAGGCCGTAGTTGGAGTACGAGGCCTTCGCGGTGGTGCCCATCGCCGAGACCGTGACCACGCCCGGGAGCTCGGTCGGGATGTCGAGGCAGGCGTTGGTGATGGTGCGGGTGACCGGCGTCGAGTCGTTCGGGCTCTCGGTGTCGGTCGTCTTGTTGGCCAGGTCGATGTTGGAGTTGCCGGCCGCCGCGACCTGCAGCGAGCCCTTGCCCTCCGCGTACTCCTGGGCGCGCTTGACACCCTCGATGATCGCGGCCTGGTCGGCGTTGTCCGGGCAGTTGAACTGCCACGGGTCCGTGTAGTAGCTGTTGTTGGTGACCTTGAAGCCGTGGTCACCGGCCCACATGAAGCCGCAGACGGTGTTCTCGGCGAAGAAGAGCGAGGAGCCCGGCTCGGCGATGCGCACCGAGGAGATCTTCACGCCCGGGGCCACGCCGATGACGCCCTTGCCGTTCTTGGCGGCCGCGACCGTACCGGCCACGTGCGTGCCGTGGGTGCCGACGTCCCGCCAGGCGCCCGTACGGGCGTCCGGCTTTCCGTAGGCGCAGGACGCGGAGTCCGCCGCGTTGAAGTTCGGTGCCAGGTCCTGGTGCTGGTCGTCCACACCGGTGTCCAGGATGCCGACCTTGACGGAGGCGGAACCGGTGGTGACGGCCCAGGCCTGGTCGGCCTTGATCTGGGTCATGTCGGCGCGGACCGGCTCGCCCGAAGGCGTCGTGGCCTGCGTCGGGTTGGCGGGCAGCGCCGGGTTGTAGGCGTCCGCCGCACGTCCGAGGTGCGGGTGGCGCCGACCTGCTGGACGCCGCTGACACCGCGCATGGTGGTGGCGAAGGTACCGGACGCCGAGTGGGCGACGATCACGCCGATCGCGTCGTAGTACTGGAACACCGTGCCGCCGCCCGCGGTGACGGCGTTGCGCACGGCCGTGGTGTCACCGGGAGCGGTGATCACGAGGTAGGCACGGGTACCGGCAACCCAGGTCGCACTCTGGGAAGCCGGGGCCGCAGCCTTGGGGGCGGCCGCCGCGGGGGCGGGGGCCGAGGAGCCGTTGGGCGAGACGGGGGCGGTGCCGGCGAGCGCGGCGGGGGCCCCGAAAGCGAGTGCCGCGCCGAGCGTGGCGGCCAGCACGAGGGCACGTCGAGGTCGGCTGGATATGTGGGGTATCAATGCGTCCTCCGAAGACCCGGTGGTCAGGCCGGGTCGAACGAAACAAGTGGTGGACGCAAGATGTCATGCACACAGCCTGTTACGGAAGTACCTTTTACAGCCTGGAGGTTCGTTTATCGGTGGCCGAATCCCGACTATGGGTGCAAGTACGGAGAATGCGGCGGGCCGACCGGGCTGGGCACCGTGGGGGCGAGCCCTGCCCGGCCGGCCCGCAGGGGCGTACCGGCTAGACCGGCACCCCGTCCTTGGGGTTGGCCGAGGGCTGCGGCACGGAATTCGGGGTTCCGTCGGACTCGGAGGACTCGGAGGACTCGGAGGACTCGGAGGACTCGGAGGCCTCGGAGGCCTCGGCAGCCCCGGTGGCCTCGGAAGCCCCGGTGGGCGCGGCGGACCGCGCGGGCTCGCCCTGCTGCTGTGCGCCGTGCCCGTCGTCCACCAGCGTGCTCTCGTCGAACGGCAGCCGTCCCGCGAGCACTTCGGTGGCGCGCGCGTGGTCGAACTCCTTCGTCCATGTCCCGATGAGCACCGTCGCGACCGCGTTGCCCGCGAAGTTCGTCAGGGCCCGTGCCTCGCTCATGAACCGGTCGATGCCCACGATCAGGCCGACGCCGTCCACCAGTTCCGGCCGGTGCGACTGCAGTCCGCCGGCGAGGGTGGCCAGGCCCGCGCCGGTCACCCCGGCCGCGCCCTTCGAGGCGATGACCATGAACAGCAGGAGCGAGATCTGCTCGCCCAGCGCCAGCGGCTTGCCCATCGCCTCTGCGATGAAGAGCGAGGACATCGTCAGATAGATGGCCGTCCCGTCCAGGTTGAAGGAGTAGCCGGTCGGCACGGTGATCCCGGTGACCGGCCGGGAGACCCCCAGATGCTCCATCTTCGCGATCAGCCGCGGCAGCGCCGACTCCGAGGAGGAGGTCGAGAGGATCAGCAGGAACTCCCGGCCCAGATAGCGCAGCAGGGCGAAGACGCTGACCCCGGTGCACACCCGCAGCAGGGTGCCGAGGACCACGAACACGAAGAGCAGGCAGGTCGTGTAGAAGCCGATCATGATGACGGCGAGGGACTTCAGCGCGTCGATGCCGGTGGCCCCGACCACCGCCGCGATCGCCCCGAAGGCGCCCACCGGAGCCGCCCACATGATCATCGCGAGTACCCGGAACACCAGCTTCTGGATGTGCCCGATGCCCCGCAGCACCGGCTCGCCCGCCGCGCCCATGGCCTGCAGCGCGAACCCGCAGAGCAGCGCCACCAGCAGCGTCTGCAGCACCTCGCCCCCGGTGAAGGCGGACACCAGTGTGGTCGGAATGATCCCGAGCAGGAACTCCGGCGTGCTCTCGGCCCCGCCCGCCTTGGCCTGCGCCTCGCCCGCGCTGCGCGCCGCCTCGGTCAGGTGCAGCCCGCTGCCGGGCTCCAGCAGGTTGCCGACCAGCAGGCCGATGGCCAGCGCCACCGTGGACATGACCATGAAGTAGCCGAGGGCGAGCCCGCCCACGGCGCCCACCTTGGCGGCTTTGCGCACGGATCCGATGCCCAGCACGATCGTGCAGAAGATCACGGGCGAGATCATCATCTTGATGAGGTTGACGAAGCCGGTGCCCAGCGGTTTGAGCTCCACGGCCACGCCGGGGGCGGCGAAGCCGACGGCGATGCCGAGCAGCACCGCGCCGATCACCGCGATGTAGAGATAGTGCGTTCTGTCGCGCCTGGCGGCCACGATGCCTCCCGGTGGTGATTACGTTCGGGGAGACCATCGCCCAGGCCTGTGACCCCGGTCACCCTTGCGTTCATTGAGTTCACGACCCGGTGCACACTGAGCGCCATGTTCCGCTTCCCCCGCCCCCCGCGCAGCCTCGCAGGCCAGCTCTTCGCCATGCAGGTGCTGCTGGTCGCCGTGGTCGTCGCGGGCTGCGCCGTCTTCGCGTACGCCACGGCCCGGGGCCAGGCCGAGGAGGCCGCCCGGCGCCAGGCCGGGGCCGTGGCCCACGCGGTGGCCGACTCGCCGTCCGTACGTGAGGCCGTACGGGGAGCGGCGCGCGGGATCGACCCGTCCGTCGAGCTCCAGCCCTACGCCCAGCGGGTCCGAGAGGACTCCGGAGTGGCCTTCGTGACGATCATGTCCCCCGAGGGGCGGCGCTGGACCCACCCCGACCCGCGCCGGATCGGCGAGCCCTTCATGGGCAACACCGCCCCGGCGCTGCGCGGCGAGACCTTCAGCGAGACGTACACCGGCACCCTCGGCCCGTCCATCCGCGTGGTCACCCCGCTCCAGGACGAGGGGCGGATCATCGGCCTGGTCAGCGCGGGGATCACCGTCCGCGCCATCAGCGACCGCCTCGCCACGCAGCTTTCGGCCCTTGCCTGGGTCGCGGGCGGCGCGCTCGCCCTCGGCGGCGTGGGCACGTACGTCGTCAACGCGAGGCTGCGCCGTCACACTCATGGCATGAACGCGGCAGAGCTCAGCCGGATGTACGACTACCACCAGGCGGCCCTGCACGGCGTCCGCGAAGGGCTGCTGATGCTCGACGGGCAGCGCCGGATCACCTTGATCAACGACGCCGGACGGGAACTGCTGGGTCTGCCGGGCGAGGTCACCGGCAGCCAGGCGGCCGACCTCGGTCTGCCGGCCCCGCTCACCGGGGCCCTGCTCGCGGACCGGCCCCGGGTGGACGAGGTGCACCTGACCGCGGACCGGGTGCTGGTGGTCAACAGCTCGCCGGTCGCGGGCGGAGGCCGCCGGGGCACGGTGGTCACCTTGCGCGACCACACGGAACTGCAGGCGCTGACGGGCGAGCTGGACCACGAGCGGGGCTTCACCCAGGCGCTGCGCTCCCAGGCCCACGAGGCGGCCAACCGGCTGCACACCGTGGTCTCGCTCATCGAACTCGGCCGCGCGGACGAGGCGGTCGACTTCGCCACCGCCGAGCTGGAACTCGCCCAGGCCCTCACCGACGAGGTGGTCACCGCGGTGGGGGAGCCGGTGCTGGTGGCGCTGCTGCTGGGCAAGGCCGCCCAGGCGCACGAGCGGGGCGTCGAGCTGGTCGTCACCGCCGACAGCCGCAGTCTCGCCGAAGGGGGCGGGCTGCCGCCGGCCCGGGACCTGGTCACCGTGCTCGGCAACCTCATCGACAACGCGGTCGACGCGCTCACCGCCGTACCGGGGGCCCGGATCGCGGTGACGCTGCGGCCCGAGGCGGACGAGCTGCTGCTGCGGGTCGCGGACAACGGACCCGGGCTGCCCGAAGGGGTGGACGTGTTCCGCCGGGGCTGGTCCGGCAAGGGCGAGGGCCGCGGCCTCGGCCTCGCGCTGGTCCGGCAGGTGGCGGAGCGCTACGGGGGCGCGGTGACCGCCGCGCAGGGCCCGGGCGGAGGCGCGGAGTTCACGGTCCGCCTGCCGATGGCGTCCGCACCCGCCGCGGGCCCGGGGGGCCCGCGATGAGCGGGGGCGAGGTGCGCGTGCTGATCGTCGAGGACGATCCGGTGGCCGCCGACGCGCACGCGCTCTACATCGGCCGGGTGCCCGGCTTCGCCGCCGTCGGCGCCGTCCACTCGCTCGCCGAGGCCACCCGGTTCCTGGAACGGACCCGCGTCGACCTGCTGCTCCTGGACCTCGGCCTGCCCGACGGGCACGGCCTGCGCTTCGCGCGCGGGCTGCGCGCCGCCGGACATCCCGTCGACGTGATCGTGGTGACCTCCGCGCGGGACCTGGCCGTGGTCCGCGAGAGCGTCTCGCTCGGCGTGGTCCAGTACGTACTGAAGCCGTTCGCGTTCCCCACCCTGCGCGAACGGCTCCTGCGCTACGCCGAGTTCCGCCAGACGGCGGGCGAGGCGGCCGGCCAGGACGACGTCGACCGGGCGATGGCCGCCCTGCGCGCACCCCGCCCGGCCGAGCTCCCCAAGGGGCTGAGCGCGCCGACCCTGGACCGGGTCGCCGTGCTGCTGCGGTCGGCGCCCGAGGGGCTGACCGCAGCAGGGGCGGCCGAGGCGGCCGGGATCTCCCGGATCACCGCCCGCCGCTACCTGGAGCACCTGGTGGACACCGGCCGCGCTGACCGCACCCCCCGGTACGGCCAGGTCGGCCGCCCCGAACTGCACTACCGCTGGCTGGCGGCGGCGGCCGGTTCGGTGTCGAAGGTGTAGAACTTCCGGTGATCCAGCATGTCCGCCGGGGTCACGTTGTTCCAGGGCCGCATGGTGTCGTTCAGGTCGACGACGTTCTGCGTGCCCGCGCCCGGCAGGTACGTGGACTGGGGGTGCTTGGCCTGCCAGTCGGCCCACAGCTTGTCGATGAAGGCGTGGTGCATCCAGAACACCGGGTCGTTGGGGGAGACCCCGGTGGACATCTGCCCGCCGACCCACACGTGCACCCGGTTGTGCAGGTTGGCGCCGCGCCAGCCCTCCAGGTTGTTGCGGAAGCCGTTGGAGGAGCTGTTCCAGGGCGCCATGTCGTAGACCGGCATGGCGAGTACGGAGTCCACCTCGGCCTTGGTCGGCAGCTGGGCGACGGCCGCGCCGAGATCGCGGCGCAGGTAGGCGCGCCCGTCCACCCGGACGTTTATGTTCCACTTGCCCGTCGTGTACGCGAACGGTCCGTCCATGACCTGCCCGTCGCGGGCCCGCCCGGTGCCGCCGAGGAAGTCGGCGGCGAAGAGGGAGGCGCGGGAGGTCCGGTCCACGGTCCAGTCCCAGTACGGGAGCGCCACGCTCGCGTCCACTTTCTGCAGCGCCTCCTCGAACTCCAGGAGGAAGCGCCGGTGCCACGGCAGGAAGGAGGGGGAGCGGTGGCCGACGCGGTCGCCCGAGTCGGTGTCGCTCATGATGAAGCCGTTGTGGGTGGTGACGAAGCGGTCGTAGCTGCCGGTGCGCTTGAGCTCCAGCAGCGCGGAGGTGAAGGCGCGCTTCTCCGCCGGGGTCAGCGTGGCCTGGTTCTTGCGGACGGTCATGCCGCACCTCCGAAGGGAACGAGGGCGGCGCCCTGGAGATCGCGCACCGCGGCGCGGGCGAGGAGCTTCGGGTCGGCGAAGGTCTCGTAGTGGTTGATGACGCTGATCCAGGTGCCGTCGGCGTTGCGCATGATGTGCAGTTCCCTGCCGTCTATTCGGACGGTGGGCTGGCCGGGCGAGTGGTGGCCGCCGTGGTGGCCCCCCTCGCCGGCGGTGATCTGGATACGACGGCCCTTGTAGACCTCGTCGACCGTGCCCGGGGTGGTGGGCTCGGTGGGGGTCGCGGCGGCGTTCGTGGCGCCCGCGGCGGCGGCGGTCAGGCCAAGGACGGTGAGGGCACCGGCGGTTGTCCCCAAGGCCTGACGGCGAGTGATCTTCTTCATGGTCCGAAGAGGTATCAGGGCTCGGGAGAGGCTTGGCCTGTATCCGGACATGGACGGATAAGTTGCCGGTAGAACAAGTTGGATGATCTTCCCGTCCGGAGCGGCTCCGGGGGCCCGGACGGGAAGATCTGCGGGACAAACTCTACTCGACAGTAATTTCTTCTGAGTGAGGAGGGCACTATGTGCGGGATCACACTGCAGAGTCGGCTGGAAGCAGAGCGTCAGACCCGGCCCCAGCCTGTGCCGGGTGACTCCGGAGTGGATGCGGGCGGGACCTCCGGAAGATCCTTGATGAACACGACCCCGTCGATCGCGGCCAAGTGGGCCGGGTCGAGCGGGGCGTAGCCGAACCAGGGGGAGACCCGGGGCGCCGGCGCCGGTGGGCCGCCCAGGGAGGTGGCCAGCCGGCGGGCGTCGACGACGCAGCGGTCGTCCGGGAGCGCGTACAGGAGGCCTTCGAGGGTGTCCGGCGGCGGCGTGTCCACTCCCCGGTGCCGGATCGTGCCGAGGGCCGTGGCCACGAAGGCGTACTCCGTGCCGAGCCGGGAGCTCAGCAGCGCACCGGCGCTCCACCACTCCAGCGGCCTGCCGCCCATCCGCATCGAGCTCTTCTCCCGCTGGAGATGGGCGTTGTGGGCGTGGACGAGGACCGGGCCCCGGGCGGCGAGGGCGAGGAGGTTGTCGGCCATCATCCGGCCCCGCAGGCCCACCAGCCGGGTCATGCGGGCCGCTGAGCCGTCGGCCATCCAGTGGTGGTAGCGCAGCAGGCCGGTGGCGGTGCGTCCGTACAGGCGGGCCCGGTCCAGGTCCTCCCGGGAGGTCGCCGCGATCAGGTGCGGCGTCTGCTCCTCCAGCAGTGCCACCAGGTCGTCGGCGAGCAGCCGTAGCTCCCGGGCCTCGGCGGAGCGCCCCGTGGACCGGGTCGGGTCCGTCATCGCGGCGGGTTCGGTCCACCGGTCGTCGGCGCCGAGCAGGCGGTCGAGCGTGTGCGCGGTGCAGGGGAGCAGCTCGGCGTCGACGTGGCGGGCGAGGTGGTCGTGGAGCGCGGTGAGGGCCTGCCGGGGGCTCGCGGCACCCGCCATCTCCAGCGGGCCGTCGATCCCGGCGAAGCGGAGCCGCTCGGGCGCAGGCCGGCCCTCGTTGAACGCCCTCATCCAGCGCACGAGTTCGCGATTGGCGGCGGATGCGCCGAACCCGTGGCTGAAGCCGCGCTCCATGACCTCGTCGAGGCTGCCGGTGCCCGAGGTGACGTACGCGTCGACCAGCAGGCCCGCCAGGCAGTCGCTTTCGATCGCGATCGTCCGGTAGCCCTCTTGCGCGACGAGCTGCCGGAAGAGCTCGTTGCGCACTTCGAGCAGCGTGTCCTCGCCATGGGTGGGCTCGCCGAGGGCGAGCAGTCGCGGTCGGGCCGCGAACGGTTCCATCACGGTGGCGGCGTCGACGGTGCGGGCGATGTCCTTGATGTCGGTTGGCATGCCTTCAACGCTATCGTTGAACCTTCGGTGGAAACTTTTCCGCTCTATCCTGGGTTTCGTGAGCCAAAACCTTCAAAGCGGCCGACGCCTTCGGCCGGTCGACCTGGCGCGCGGGCACGGTCTGTCCACGCAGGCGATCAGGAACTACGAGGAGGCCGGCATCCTCCCGGCCGCGGACCGGACCCCCCAGGGCTACCGCACCTACACCCCGCTGCACGCACGCGCGCTGGCCGCGTTCCTCGCCCTCGTGCCGGGCCACGGCCACCGGACGGCGGCATCGATCATGCGAGCCGTGAACGAGGGTGCGGCCGAGGAGGCCTTCCGTCTCATCGACGGGACCCACGCCGAACTCCTCGCCGACCGGCGGACCCTCGATGCCGTGGAGAACGCGCTACGCGCCCTGGCGCCCACCGGTGCGGCCTTCGAGCCCGGCGCCACGTCCGGCGCCACGTCGGGCGCCACGTTCGTCGGGCCGCTCGCCCGCGAACTCGGTGTCCGGCCCGCGACCCTGCGCGCATGGGAACGCGCCGGGCTGGTCCGCCCGCGCCGCGACCCGCTGACCGGGTACCGCGTGTACGACGAGGCCGACGTCCGCGACGCCCGTCTGGCCCACCAACTCCGCCGCGGCGGCCACCTGCTGGAAGAGATCGCCCCCCTGCTCGCACAGGTCCGCACGGCGGGCGGCCTGGCACCCCTGGAGTCCGCCCTGACCGCCTGGCGCGCCCGCCTCTCCGCCCGCGGCCGCGCCCTGCTGGCGGGCGCGGCCGAACTGGACACCTACCTCCAGGCCCGCGACTGACGCCGCGACCGGGTGGAGAACAGCCGGGCCGCGCCCTGGGATCGCTTCGGCAGGTCGCAACTCTTCACGATTTCCGGGTGCGCCGCTTTCCCCTCTGCCAGACTCGTGGCCTGATTGCAGGGGAGCACATACACATGACAAGTGTGGTGTTGGTGCACGGCACGGGGGTCCGTAGTGACGGCTACGACAAGCTGTTCGACCTGGTGGTGAGACATTTCGACAAGCTGGACGTGAGCGCCGAGCTGCTCCGTTGCCTGTGGGGCGAGGACCACGGGGCCCAACTCCACCAGGGTGGGATCTCGGTGCCCCAGCGCCGCAGGGCGGAGGCGGAGGAGCCGCCTCCTGAGCCCGGCCCGCAGGGGGCCGAAGACGGTGACGCAGCCGCCGCGATCTGGGCCCTGCTCGACACCGACCCCCTCGCGGAGTTACGGATCCTCGCAGAGGCGGAGGCGAGCCAGACGGCAATCGCCTACGTTCCGCAGCAGGACGAGACGTCGGCGGAACAACTCGTCCACTTGCTGAAGGACGTACCGGACCACCCCGCGCTGCGCGAGCCGGCACGGAGGCACGGCCTCAACGAAAACGATCTGACCTCGGCGGCCGGCGCGGTGTCCGACATGCTGGGCGCCCTGCTCACCGAGACCTCGACGCCACTGGACGACCTGCGGCACATCGTCGCCCGCGCTGTGGTCGCGGTGGCTCTGGACCGCGCAGACACGCGCTGGGGCGCAGGAGGAATCAGCGTTGACGGAGCGGCCGGGCACGAGCTGCAGGCAGCGGTTCTTGAGGCACTCGGCGAACCCGGCGCTGCACTCGGGTGGATCTCCGGCCTGACCAAGCCGGCCTGGCTGCCCCTGTGGCGCACCGGCGAATGGCTCACGTCCTGGCAGGTCCGACGCAATCGTCCCGGAGTGAGCGCCCAGGTCGCTCCGCCCCTCGGGGACATCCTGCGCTACCAGGCACGCGGTGGGGGACTGCGCGACTGCGTCGCCGCTGCCGTGCGTGCTGCCGAGCCGCCCGTCGTGGTGCTGGCCCACAGCCTGGGTGGCGTCGCGTGCGTCGACCTGTTCGCGAGTGAGGACCACAGCCGACAGGTGAGCGCCCTGGTGACAGTGGGCTCGCAAGCGCCGTTCCTGTACGAGATGGACGCACTGGTCTCACTGCCCTACGGCCGGAACCTTCCGGCCCACTTCCCCCGGTGGCTGAACGCGTACGACCCGCGCGACCCCCTCGCCTATGTCGGCGCCCCGATCTTCGGCGCGGACCGCGTGACCGACAAGCAGTTCAACACCGGTCGTCCCCTCCTGCGTGCCCACAGTGCCTACTGGGACCACCGGCCCTTCTACGCGTGGCTGCACCAGGAGGTGCTCGGTTGACAGTGCCGGTCGACCCGGCGCGGACGCACGCGCTGGTCGTCGCCGTCGAACGCTATGAAGACCCGGCCTGGAACGTGACCGGTCCCTTCGCCGACGCCTGCGCGTTCGTGTCGTGGCTGGTCGACACCTGCGGTGTGCCGGCGGAGAACGTCACCTTCTTCGCATCCGCCCTCGCGAGCAGCCTCCATCGGGTGGATGGCACTGGCCTGCTGCCGGCGGGTG
Organism: Streptomyces sp. NPDC001502; assembly: GCF_042894785.1. Classification (NCBI taxonomy): domain Bacteria; kingdom Bacillati; phylum Actinomycetota; class Actinomycetes; order Kitasatosporales; family Streptomycetaceae; genus Streptomyces; species Streptomyces sp. NPDC001502. The sequence goes on along the minus strand of NZ_JBIAVW010000005.1, from coordinate 122,117 downwards.
TCAAGACCAGGGAGGCGGATTCGGGCTCGGTCGCCCGGTACGTCCAGGAGGGGATGGTCACCCTGGACGCCGAGTTGCTCTGGGTGTTCTGGTCCGGGCACGGCGTCGTCGACAGCAACGGCAGCCACGTTCTGCTCCTCGCGGACAGTTCGGTGGTGACGAAGCGGGCCATCGGCGTCGACGCCCTCCAACTGGCCCTGCAGGCAACCCGTGTGGGCAGGGACGGCGGCCGCGGGGTGCCCAAGGTCGCGGTCGCGGTCAATGCGTGCCAGAACCAGCCCGCCGGCCTCGATGTCGCCGTGATCGACGTCGTCGTGACCTCCACCCGTGTCGCCCAGCGCGGCCTGTTCATCATGCATGCCTGCAGTACGGGCCAGAAAGCCCGCAACGTCCGCACCGGAGCCGTACGTGAGGGGGAGGCGACCGGCCTTTTCCCCCGGACCCTCCTCAGGTCCCTCGACGACGGCAGCGGTGTCGTCCTCCCGGATCTGCATCGCGTCAGTGACGAGGTCGACCAGGCGTTCGCCGCGCTGCGCGACGACAAAGAGACCTTCCAGAAGCCGAGCCTGCTACGGCGCAACTGGGACGGCCGCACACGGATCACCGGGGAGTTCGTCCTTCCCCCGACCGAGCACGAGCGTAACCTGGCGGCCCTGCTCGACACCGCACTGCCGGACTCGGCGGCACGGGCCGCATGCGCCGAACGCCTTGCCGCGCAAGTCCCCGTGGTGATCTCCGTGAGTGACGGCGCCGGTGCGTGTTCCACCGAACAGCTCGTCACCGCCGCCAGCCGTGTCGCTCACGGACTGCCCACCCTCATGGACGAACTGCTCGCACAGACCGGCCCCGCCGACCAGGGATCTCCAGGGAACTCTGCGCAGGATCACGCTCACGCGGTGCGGGAGCTCGCACCGGCCCTGCGCGCGGCGGCGCGGCGGGTGCGCCCGGACGAGTTCCTCACGCACACGGAGTACACCGCCTTGGTGAGGGCCCTCGGCGCAGCCGAAGTGCCGGACGTGGCCGCGGCCGCACGATGTGACCGCAGACTCAGGTGCCACCTTGCCGACGCGTCCGCGGATGTCGGAGCATTGGTCCGGTCGTTGGAGGCGGTCGGTGCACCGGGTGAAGCCGACGTGCTGCCTGCTCTGCTGCGTTTCGTCTGTCTGGCGGCGGCCGAGGCGGACGCGTGCGGCGGCGACGGCACCGCACTGCGGGCCTGGAACCGGGAGGTCGCCCACCGGATCGGCAGGACCTCGGCCACGCTGGACGCCCAGACGCAGGCCGCGGTCGAGGACTGCGTCCGCCGCCGCGCCGACGAGACCTGGATCATGGTCCAGCTGGAGGTCGACCAGCCGGGGACGACAGGTGGGGCCCGCTACGCCTTCTCCGCCTGGATCGTCGACGCCGTGAGCGGTTCGTACAACGTGGGCGGCAACCGTGGTTTCCATTCCTGGCGTGAGACCCAGTACCGAGTCGGTGCCGTGGTCGAACCGTATCTGGCCGGCGGGCACGTCAACCTCGGCGTCGAGTTCTTCCTGCCCGTCGGGCAGCTGGAACTGCAGGTGGAACGCATCCCGGTACAGCACAAAGGAGTCGACAACGTCCCCTTGGGCACTGTCGCACCGGTCGTCGTGCGGTACGCACAGCGCCGCACCGACTGGGCAGCTCGCTGGGACGCGTGCGGCACCGACACCGCGGCCGGCGACCACCACTGGCTGCGGAACGACGCCCTGGACCTGCCCCGTCTGAAGACCGCCCTGGAGGACCGTCATCTCGCCGGGTGCGTCGAGCTCACCGGTCCACACGCGGAGTTCACGCCCGCGCTGGCCTACTGCGCGCAGGCCGGCGTGCCGGTGATGGCCTGGCACCGCCGACTCGGAGACCACCGTGCCACGCACGACCTGACGCAACTGCGGCAGGTCGTGCACCCTCGTGATCTGCCGGAAGAAATGCGGCAATTGCGCGCCGGGTGCGGGGACTCGCCCAAGGACGCCGGAAGCGGCCTCGTGTTGCTCTGGGACGATCCCCGCCGCCTGCTCCCGCGCATGCGACCCCGCTCTCCAGGAAGGACTCCTCGTCCATGAACACCGACGACCGCCCCGGGGCGCTCTTCCGTGGCCCGCACGCCTCGTTTCCCGTCCGTCTGCCGCCCGGGCCGCCCTGGCGACGTTTCGGTGACCACCGCCCCAAGAGGCCTCCGTACATCATGCGTCCGCAGGACATCGACATCGTCAACACCTCACTGCACCTGCGCCGCCCCCTGCTGGTCACGGGCTTTCCCGGCGTGGGCAAGTCCTCCCTCGCCCACGCCGTCGCAGACGACCTCGGCCTCGGGGACGTCCTGCACTGGCCGGTGAACTCCCGTTCCGTGCTCAGTGACGCCCTCTACCGGTACGACGCGGTGGCCAGGCTCCGGGATGCCACCCTGCACCGGCGTCAGGGCACTGCTTCCCGGCCGGTCGAGGACTACATCACACTCGGCCCCTTGGGCACCGCCCTTGCCGCCTCGCCGGGACAGCCGCGCGTGTTGCTCATCGACGAGCTGGACAAGGGCGACATCGACCTGCCCAACGACCTGTTGACGGTCTTCGAAGAAGGCGCCTTCGAGATCCCGGAACTCAGCAGGCACTCCAGTGCGACCGGACAGCAGCACGCACGTGTAGGCGTCGCTCGCACCGCTCACCACCGTCCCCCCGCAGCGGACGACGGGAGCGGTGTGGATCGGAACGACACGTGCGAGGAGGTGCAGGACGCCGGCGAAGTATCGAACGGATGGGTGTACTGCCAGGAGTTCCCCGTCGTGATCATCACCAGCAACGGCGAACGCGACTTCCCGCCGGCGTTCCTGCGCCGCTGCGTGCGGCTCTTCCTCGACGACCCCGACCAGGAACACCTGACCTCGGTGGTCGAAGCGCAGTTCGCCCAGGACCTCGCCGCCGCCGACGAACAGACCGCGGCAGCCGTCCGGCAACTCATCACAAGGTTCAGCCAGGCAGGCCAGGACGGACGACTGGCCACCGACCAACTGCTGAACGCCATCCATTTGCGGCTGTCCAACGTCGCGCTGGACCCGCACGTCCTCGAAGCCGTACTGCGCCCCCTGGACGACGCGGATGCCCTGACGTGATCGCCCGGCTCCGCGAAGCACTACGGGCAGCCGGCTACGACCCCGAGCCCGAGGAGCTCGCTGACATCATCTGGCTCGCCACTCAGGAACTGCCACTGCGGACCGCACCCACGGAGCCCGCGGACGGCAATGCCCACCCCGGCAGCTCCCGGAACTCCCCGCACGACCGCCGGATTCAGCACACCCAGCCGTTCGAAGTCAGCCTGCCACCGTCCACACACCGGAAGCGAGCCCTGTACTCCACCGCGGAGGGCCCCGGTGCTTCCGGTCCAGCCGTCACGCACCTGCGCATCGGCACCCCCAAGGCCCTGCCGTACCTCCGCTCGCTGGAACGGTCGCTGCGTCCCCTGCGCACCACGGTCCGCTCCCGTGTCCGCCATGAGCTCGATCTGGCCGGCACGATCTCCGCCATCGCGGACGGGTTCCCCGACGTCGCGCTGCGCCCGGCCAGAGAGCTGCTCCTCGACGTGACCCTGGTGGTCGACGACGGACTGTCCATGGCGATCTGGCACGACGCGGCGCACGAGCTGTACCAGGCACTTCACCGCCTACGTGCCTTCGGCCGCACCCGCCTCCTCGGAATGAACACCGACCGCTCCGACGCGATCCGGCTGACGGCAGAGCCCTTTCGGCCAGGCGCCCCCCGTACCGCGATGGAGGGAGGCGAACGCCACCTGGTCCTCGTCCTGACCGATGCCGTGAGCGAGGCATGGTCCACGGGCGCAGCACAACGCATGCTGAACGTGTGGGGACGGCGAGGGCCACTGGCCGTCCTCCAGGTACTCCCGGAGCACATGTGGCAGGAAACCGGTCTGCCCACGACGCGACTCATGGTCTCCGCCGCCCGGCCGGGCACGTCGAACCGCAACCTGAAACTCCGGCATCCCCGGATCCCCAGCGGGCTGCTGCCCGTGCCCGGGATGGCGATTCCCGTGATCGACGCCGTCTCGGGTTCATCAGCGACGGCCTGGGCAAGGCTGGTGGGCACCTCCGCCGGCGAAGCAGCACTGCCTGTCGTCGACCTCGGGGTTCCGTGGGACGGTGCAGGGGGCGGCATCGTCGAAGACGGCGGTGAAGATGGCCAGGTACCCGACAGAGCCGTCGGTGACGGGGATCCCCAGACGGCTGAGCACGCTCTTGAGGACTTTCTGGGATACGCCTCGCTGCCGGCCCAGCGGTTGGCAGCCCACCTCGCCTGCGCCGGTCCAGCCCTGACCATCCCTCTGATGCGGCTCGTCCAGCGCTCGGCCGTGCCGGAATCGAGGCCGGAACACCTGGCCGAGGTCTTCCTCGCCGGTCTGCTCCGCCCGCACCACCGGGAACCGGCGGGGCCACAGGAGAATCAGGACCGGCCGGACCCACACGAGCCACTCGCATGGAACCGCCGTACCTACGCCTACCCGCCGCTGGTCGCCAGTTCACTGCGGGAGCTGATCAAACGGTCGGAGGAGCAGGCCACCCTGGAGGGTGTGTCCCAATACCTGGCCCGCCGGCAGGCCACGGCGGCAGCGGGCATGGCCTTGATCTCCGACCCCTCAGGTGTCCTGCGCGCGGACGGCCACGCCCTGCCCCTGGCCACGGTCAAGCGGCCGACTGCGGCAATGGGAAGTGATTCACGGATCCACGTCGCCGTGACCGCGGACAGCGAGGTGCACCGCCTGGCACAACTGCTGCGCGACATCCTCGCTGAGACCTCCCTCCGCGAGGCCGGCCTGGAGGTCGCCCACCGGTCCGGAACCGTCCGTGTCCTCTTCCCCGTGGGCCGTGCCGAACCCCTGCTGCTGACCACGCTCCTCTCCCGTCTGCGGCACGCGCTGGAGCAGGACGAGGCCGCAGAGGCGGACCGGCGAGGCCCGGTCCGTGTCGCGATGGACTTCGCCCCTCCGGGCGAGCCCCCGGACTCGACGTTGCTCGGCGTACTGGACTCCGTCAGCCGTCACCCTTCCCAGGACAGGCAACTGTGGATGGTCGCAGCCTCAAGACGGCTGATGGTCGAGCTGTACGGGCCGGAGCTCCGGGGCAGCGAAGCGTTCCACGAGATGCGCTTCGACAACGGCCGGGAACCGGTCTATCTGCTCGTCGAGGAGCCACGTCCACGTACCGAGCCGGAGCCGGTGACGGCTCCCGAGACAGCCGTCACGTTCCGCCGCGCCGGCGATGCGCCGACGCTCCGCAAGGGAGACGGAGACTTCGCCGCCCAACTGGCCTTGCTTGCCGCCGACCTCACGGCGTTGCGCGTCTCCAGCGGCAACCCCAGCTTGCGCCAGATCGCCAGGGCGACTTCCCACGGGACGCATGTGGGGGAAGCGACGATCAGCAACGCCCTGCGCGGCCGGTCGTTCCCTTCGGACCGCACACTGCTCGCGCTGGTTCAAGCGCTGCTGTCGCTCAGCCGGAACGGCGTGAAGGTGTCTCTCCGGGACTCCGAGGTGCAACGATGGGAGCGCCGCTGGACTGCCCTGGACAACCTCAGGGAGCAGGCCGGAAGGTCACACGGTTCCGCTGTACCTGCGCCTGGCAAGGCCGAAATCATGCTGGTTCCGGCCCCCGAGCGCGGAATCTGGCGGCTGGCTAGGTCACGCGAACCGCTGAAATACTCCTACACCCTTGACGACTCCGGGGCGTCGGGCGCCCAAGACCGCTGGAGCGGGCCGAACCAGGGCACTTTGTACGGTGCCTCGGACATCGACGGCTGCTTCTCCGAAGCGCTCGCGCCGTTCCGGGTCGCTCCGGACATGCGAGACCTTGTCGGGGAAGACTGGAATACCGATGCCGGGTTTCTGGCGCCCGGTCATATCCCGAGGGACTGGCTGACGCGGCATGTGCTGACCCGGCTGCTGCCTCCACTGGAGGCCCATTTCCTCGACGTGAACGACGACGCCACTCTGCAGGTCCTCAGTCATGTGCTCCGCCCCGAACTGGATTATCTGGGTGTGGAGAGACTGACGGTCAGTGACATGAACGGCTCCGAGCGAGGAATCTCCCAAGGAATCGGTGCGTGGGCACGCGCGCAGCGGACACCCACCGGCGAGCACTGCATTCAGGGCATCACCTTCCGCTCACGATGGGGAGGTCATCGGTGCTGGGGGATCTTCGAAGGGGTGGGCGTCCGCCAGGCTGAGACGCAGCCAATCCGGCCGGAGACCAAGGGGCTTCAGCGCGTTGCGGCCGAGTTCGGGCTGACCGTTCACTGAACACGGCCTCGATCCGCCTCGCAGCCACCGACACCGACAGCATCCGCCGTAAGGTCGAGTTTGCACCTATAGTCCCGATATGGCTCTTCATGAGACAAGGGACGCACACGCTCAGGACGCCGACACGGACGTGTTCACGTCCACGCTGAGCGGCCAGATCCTCCCCAAGTACAGGATTCCTGAGGACCACTCACCCACCGAGGTCGTCTACGAACTGCTCCGCAACGAGCTGCTCCTGGACGGCAACGCGGCCCAGAACCTGGCCACCTTCTGCACCACCTGGTCGGACGAGGGCGTGCACCGCCTGATGAACGTCTGCCTCGACAAGAACATGATCGACAAGGACGAGTACCCGCAGACCGCCGAGATCGAGTCCCGCTGCGTCAACATCCTGGCCGACCTGTGGAACGCCCCCGCCGGCACCGCCTCGGCCGGCTGCTCCACCACCGGCTCCAGCGAGGCCGCCATGCTCGGCGGCCTCGCCCTCAAATGGCGGTGGCGCGAGCGCCGCCGCGCCGAAGGCCTGCCCACCGACCGCCCCAACCTGGTGTGCGGCCCGGTCCAGATCTGCTGGGAGAAGTTCGCCCGCTACTTCGACGTCGAACTGCGCCAGGTCCCGATCGAGGCCGGCGCCACCGGTCTGCAGGCCCATCAGCTCGCCGAGTACGTCGACGAGAACACCATCGGAGTCGTCGCCATCCTCGGCGTCACGTACACCTGCGACTACGAGCCCGTGGCCGAGATCGCCGCCGAGCTCGACCGGATCCAGGCCGAGCACGGCTGGGACGTCCCCATCCACGTGGACGGTGCGAGCGGCGGGTTCGTGGCGCCCTTCCTCCACCCCGACGTCGTGTGGGACTTCCGGCTGGAGCGCGTCGCCTCCGTCAACACCTCCGGCCACAAGTACGGGCTCGCGCCGCTGGGAGTCGGCTGGATCGTCTGGCGTACCGCCGACCTGCTCCCCGCCGACCTCGTCTTCAACGTCGACTACCTCGGCGGCGACATGCCGACCTTCGCCCTCAACTTCTCCCGCCCGGGCGGCGAGATCATCGCGCAGTACTACCTGTTCCTGCGCCTGGGCCGGGCCGGCTACCGGCACGTCCAGGAGGCCTGCGCCGACACCGCCCAGTACCTCGCCCGGCAGATCGCCGACATGGGTGACTTCACCCTCCTCTACGACGGCCAGGGCGCCCTGCCCGCCGTCTCCTACAAACTCGCCGACCCCGACACCGCCGGATTCAGCCTCTACGACCTCTCCGACCGGCTGCGCATGCGCGGCTGGCAGGTGCCCTCGTACCCGCTGCCCGCCGACCGCGACGACACGGTCATCCAACGCGTCCTCGTCCGGCACGGCGTGACCCGCGATCAGATGGCCTTGCTCGTCACCGACCTGCGCGCGGCCGTGGAACACCTGAAGACCACGCCCCCGCCCGTACCGGCCACCGCGCCGCAGTCCGGCTTCCACCACTGACACCCGGGCCGAAAGAGACGACCCGGGTGTGACACGGGTCGCACCCCGGTGGCGTCACGTTCGCCGGGGGCGTCTTGTCCCATGGGTATTAACGACATCAGGAAGGTGCTGCCGGCCGGGCGAGCGGAGTCCCGACCACCGCATCGCCGAGGCGCTCACCCGGGCCGGCCACACCGTGATCGGCCTCGGCCTCGGCCGCGGCCTCGGCCGCGGAGCCGGGGCCGGTGTACGGGCCGACCTCCCTTGATGATCGGGGTCCGCGAATGACACCGTGGTGATCATGAGTGACAATTTCGAGGAACACCGGCGCCTGCTGTTCGGCACGGCCTACCGCATGCTGGGCAGCGTCGCCGACGCCGAGGACATCGTGCAGGACGCCTGGCTCGCCTGGCACCGCGCCGACCGCGCGGCGGTCGAGAACCCCAGGGCCTACCTGGTGCGCACCGTCACCAACCTCAGCCTCAACCGGCTCAGGTCGGCCCAGGTCGTCCGCGAGGCGTACGTCGGACCCTGGCTCCCCGAACCCCTCCTCACCTCGCCCGACATCGCCGAGGAGGCCGAACTCGCCGACACCGTGTCCATGGCGGTCCTGGTCGTACTGGAGACCCTGACCCCGACCGAGCGCGCGGTCTTCATGCTCCGCGAGGTGTTCGGGTACTCCTACGCCGAGATCGCGGACGCCGTCGGGAAGTCCGAGGTGAGCGTCCGCCAGTCCGCGCACCGGGCCCGCGAACACGTCCGGGCGCGCCGCCCCCGCTTCACCGCCAAGGCGGCCGAGCAGCGCGAGATCGTCGAGAAGTTCCGGCAGGCCTGCCTCGGCGGGGACCTCGGCGAGGTGCTCACGGTCCTCGCCCCCGACATCGTCTCCTGGGCCGACGGCGGCGGCGTCGTCACCGCCGCCCGCCGCCCGCTGCACGGAGCCGATCACGTCGCCCGCTGGTGGCTCGGCGTCCTGGCCAAGTCCGAGGCCCGCGACGGGGCGATGCGCCCCGCGGAGATCAACGGCGAGCCCGGCCTGTTGCTCGTCCACAACGGCGCGACCGTCGGCGCCATGACCTTCGAGGCCGCCGACGGCCGGATCACCGCACTGCGCGTCACCGTCAACCCGGAGAAGCTGCGAGGCCTGCAGCCCTGACGGGACCCCGGCGGCGGGGCCGGGCGACCGCTCCGCCTCCCCAGGGGGTGTCTTGCCGATCAGGCCGGGCTCGCTGATCCGCCCTGATCGACAAGACACCCCCTACCGTGCGCCGAAGTTCTGGGTCCACCAGGGGCCGCCCGAGCCCTGGTGGATGCCCACGCCGATGTCCTTGAAGGAGCAGTTGAGGATGTTCGCCTTGTGGCCCGGGCTCTTCATCCAGGAGTCCATGACCGACTGGGCCGTCTGCTGGCCGCGCGCGATGTTCTCCCCGTACGTCGACCAGCGGTACCCGGCCGCGGTCGTCCGGTCGCCCGGGTCCTTGCCGTCGGGGCTGGTGTGATCGAAGTAGTCCCGGGCCGCCATGTCGTCGGAGTGCCCCTGAGCCGCCGCACGCAGCTGCGGGTCCTCCTTGAGGGGGCCGCAGCCGGCCGCCGCCCGCTCGCTGTTGACCAGGGCCACGACCTGACCGGCCACGCCCGACGGCGGGGCGGGCGCGGGCTTGGCCGCCGAGGCCTTCGGGCTCGGGGACTTGCTCTTGGACTGCGTCGGGCTCGGGCTCGCCGACGGACTCGGCGAGGCGGAGGCGGACGGGGAGGGCGAGGCGGACGGGGAGGGTGAGGCCGACTCCGAGGGCGGAGCGGCGGATTCGGTCGCCGAGAGCGCGGCCAGCGGGGTCGGGGCCGCGGCGGCGCCGTCCTTCGTGTCACCGGAACCGGGCAGCCCCCCGAGGTACACGAGCCCGCCTCCCGCGACGCAGGCGGCGAGCACCGCACCGCCGACCACCCGGCGGCGGCTCTGCCGGCGCTTGCGCAGCGCGCCGCGGCCACCGCCGCCCACGTCGGCCACCGGGGTGAGCTGGGTCGCCGCGTCGTCGAAGCCGCCGCCGAAGCCCCCGTCGACACCTTCGGCGAAGGCGACGCTCGCGGGGGCGAAGCCGGCCGCCCCCGCCGTCTTCATCCCCGCCAGCAGGGCCGCCGAGACGGGGACCAGGGCCAGACCGGCCAGCAGCCCCTCCGCCGGAACCAGCCCGCTCCACAGGCCGGAGCAACGTACGCATTCACGGGCGTGCCGGGCTATTCGCTTGCGCCACAGCGCCGAGGGCTCCCCGTCCCAGCCCGCCATCACGGTCCGCAGCTCCTCGCACGCCGGATGGGTGTCCAGCGCGCGCTCCACCACGCGGGCCGACTCCAGCTGCGCCTTCATCCGCTGCACCCGGACCGCCGTGTGCTGCGGGGACAGTTCCAGCGCACTGGCCACCTCGGCCCGGGTCAGCTCCCCGGCGCACTCCAGCCACCACAGGGACAGCAGCGCCCGGTCCTCGGGCTCCAGCCAGCGGGTGGCCCGCGCCGTCTCGCGCCGCTGTCCGGCGAGCTGGAGGCGGGCGACGGTCAGGTCGACGAAGTCGGCACCCGGGTCGGCGACATCGCTCGCGGCCTCCAGTGTGCTCTCGCCGAAACCGCTTTGCCGGGCCTGCCAGTGCGCCCGCACGCGGTTCATCGCGATCGCCACCAGCCAGGACCGGAAGCTCTCGTCCACGCGCAGGCCGCCCAGCCCGTCGAGCGCCCGCAGCATCGTGTCCTGCACCACGTCGTCCACGTCGCAGGACCCGTTGAGGGCCCGCCCGACGATGTTGTAGACGAGCGGGAGATGGGTGCTGACGAGCTCGTCCTGCGCGCGCAGGTCGCCCGCGCGGGCCGCTGCCACGAGCGCTGCGGTGTGCTGAGTAGTCATGTGATGTTCCCTGTCCGTACCGGCGGTCGATGATGCCCGATACATGGGAGACCGTCGACGGGGGCGTCGATAACAGTTATCCGGAAGAATTTTCCCGAAGAGTTTTCCGGGGCCTTCCACCGGGGGTCACAGCAGCGGAGCCAGGGCCTCCGCGGCCGCTCGGAGAGCCGGCGCGAACGCCTCGATCTCCTCGCGGGAGACCAGGAAGGTGACGGCGGTGACGCTGACCCCGCCGACGGGCCGGCCCGCCGGACCGGGGATCGCCGCGCCGATGCAGCGGATGGCGGGCTCGTTCTCCTCATCGTCGACGGCGAAGCCCTGGGCACGGACCGCCGCCAGTTGGGCGTCGAGGGCCCGTGCGGTGGTGAGCGTGTGCGGCGTCCGCCGAGGCAGCCCGGTCGCGCCGATCAGTTCCCGTACCTCCTCGTCGGGCAGCAGAGCCAGGATGCTCTTGCCGATCGCGGTCGTGTGCAGCGGCATGCGCATGCCGACGCGGGAGGCCGTCCGGAAGGGCTGGTCCTCGTTCTCCAGCTTGCGGATGTAGGTGATGGTGTGCCCGCTTTGCAGGGCCAGATGGACCGTCTGGCCGGTGGCCCGCCGGAGTTCGCCGAGGATGTGCCCGATGCCGGCCGGTTCCCCGGCGCCGACCAGGGCGGAGAGCCCGCGCAGCCGCGGCCCCACCCCGTACCGGCTGTCGGCCCCCTGGCGTACGAAGCCCTGGTCGATCAGCGAGGCCAGGATACGGAAGGTGCTGGACTTGGGCACCGCGGCCGCCGCCGTCACATCGGCGAGGCGGTGCGGGCCGCCGGGCGCGGCCACCGCCTCCAGGACGCGCAGGGACTTCTCCACGGCGGAACCGGCCGCGGAGCTCCGCCCCGCGCGCCCGCCCGCTGCCGTTTCATCCATTGACACGAGCGCTCCTGGCGTGGGTAGGGTCTAGACCACATGGTTCCGTCATACGGTATGCCGTTCCACTACGTGGAACAAGCGCGTGGAGCGAAGGGGAGGATCCGTTGCCCGATCACCCGTCAGGCCACCCGTCCGGCCACTCGTCCGGCCGGCCCACCGGCCACCCCTCGGGGCACCTCTACGCGGTGCTGGCGGCCCAGCGCGTGCTGCCCGTGCTGCGCAACACCGACGCCGACGAGGCCGTCCGCCACACCACCGCCCTCCTCGCCGCCGGCTGCCGCGCGGTCGAGCTCACCACCTCCACCCCCGGCTGGGCCGCCGCCGTCACCCGCACCACCCCGCTGAGCGACGTCCACGGCCGCCCGGCGCTCATCGGCGTCGGCACGGTCACCACCACCGCGCAGGCGGAGACGGCCCTCGACGCGGGCGCCGCCTTCCTGATCTCCCCCTACCCGGCCCCCGAGGTCCGCGCGGTGGCCGTACGCCGCGAAGCCGTCTTCATCGAGGGCGGGTTCACCCCCGGCGAGATCGCCGCGGCCGTCCGGGCCGCCGGAGCCGCCAAGGTCTTCCCGGCGCACGTCGGCGGCCCCGGGTTCGTCCGCTCCCTCCGGGCCGTCCTGCCCGGAGCGGTGATCGTCCCGACCGGCGGCATCCGGCCCTCCGAGGTCCCGGACTGGCTCGCCGCCGGCGCGACCGCCGTCGGGATAGGCGCCGGCCTGCCGTCCGACCCGGGCGAACTGGCCGCCGTGTTCGCCGGGGCGGCCACGCCGTGCTGCGCACCCTGCGACCCCGCCCCGGGACACTGACCGTGGCCGGACGGGCCGAGACGCGCTACGACGTCCTCGTACTCGGCGAGGTCCTGGTCGAGATCCACGCGGGCACCGCCCTGCACGAGGCCGCCGACGGCACCCCGGCCCGTATCTCCTACTCCGGGGACGCCCTCAACGCGGCGGCCGCCGCGGCCGCGGCCGGCGCCCGTACCGCCCTGCTCGCCGTGGTCGGCGACGACGAACTCAGCGTTCCGCTGCTGAACCGGGCCGCCGAACTCGGTGTGGACGTCTCCCACGTCCGCCGCGCCCCGCACCCCAACGGTGCCTACCTGCTCTCCGCCGACACCGACGGCGACCGCGCGTTCGTCTACTGGCGCACCCGCAGCGCGGGTTCCACCCTCGCGCCCCGCCACATCGCGTCCTGGCGCGAGCTGCTGACCCGCTGCGGAGCGCTCGTCACCAGCGGCATCACCGGCGCCCTGTCGCCGGGCAGCCGCGACGCCGTACTGGCCGCCGCCCGCCTCGTGCACGGGGCGGGCGGGCATCTGACCTACGACCCCAACTTCCGCTCCCGGCTGACCGGCCGGGCCGAGGCACGCGAGCTGCTGGCCCGGATCGCGCCGCTGACGGGACTGCTCAAGACCTCCTGCCCGGCCGACGCGCTGGCCCTCGTGGACACCGCCGACCCGCGCACCGCCGCAGCCCGCTGCCGCGCACTGGGCGCCCGCACGGTCGTGGTCACCGCGGGCGCCGACCGGCTGCTGCTGGACGACGGCACGCGGGCGGCGTACCACCCGGTGCCCGTCAACCCCGAGCCCGTGGACGCGACCGGGGCGGGGGACTGTTTCACCGGCACGACCACCGCCCGGCTCGTCCTCGGAGACACCCTCGCGGACGCGGTGGCGTACGGCACGGCCGCCGCCTCCCTCTCGGTCTCCGGCCGCGGCGGCACCGGGCGCGTCCCCGCCTTCACGGAGACGGCGGCCCTGGCCGCCGCCCACCGCCGGTCCGGCCACGAGACGGCCTAGCCGCGAGGTCCGGTGGACGGCCAGGAACCCGAACGGCCTGTCGAAGTACACCTCGGCCCGGCCGCCACGCCGAAGGCGGTGACGGCGGCGGCCTCGAAGCCCTCGGCGCCGAACCGGGCCAGTGCGCACTGCCGTGCCGAAGTGATGGCCAGCGGCCGGGCGCCGGCGCCGGGGAAGCGGCCGCGGTCCGTGTCGGTGGCGGTCTCCAGCCCGAACAGCCGGGCCGTGGTCCAGGAGGTCGTGCTCCGACCGCACTTCGAAGGCCACCGTCTCGATGTCCAGCCGGGGTTCGGGGGAGTGGGCGGCCACCGTGCCGACCGCCAGTCCCGGACCGGGGCGCCCGTCGGGGAGCAGGCTCGCTCCCCTGGCGGGGAGGTCCCTGGTGACGGCGGCGATCCCGGTGGTGAGCGTGCCGCCGGCCGGCGCGTCGGGCTCGCCCAGCACGAGATGGACGTCCACGCCCGCCGCCCCGACGACCTCCAGCAGGGTGACCGCACCGGAGGGGCCGTGCGCCACGGCCGCCCGAGCCGTCCGCGAGCAGGGCGAGCAGCGGCCCGAGCCCGGCCGCGGCCCAGCGCGTCGTCAGCCGATTGACCGGCCGTACCGTCGAGTTCCTCATGCGGCGTATGTGGAGGGACGCCGCCGGGCCGGATGGTTTTCCGCGGCCCGGCGGCGCCGGTCGGTGGGTGGGTGGGTGGTGTCAGGGGCCGCCCCGGTCAGCGGCCGCGCAGGCCCCGGTCGACCGCCGTCATCAGCTCGCCGTCCGCGGTGTCCGCGTCGAGCGACCAGAACATCGCACCGCCGAGGCCGTGTTCGCGGATGTACCCGGTCTTGGCGCGCAGCACCTGCGGGTCGTCGTACGTCCACAGGGTGGTGCCGTCGAAGAGCCAGGCGTGGCCGCCGCGCCGGTCCCGGTGGATCGTGTAGGTACCGGAGTCGGCCAGCTTCTTCAGCGCCTTGTAGTCCTCGTACCCGGCGGACCAGGTGGCCGGTGCCGGGCCCGTGGCCGGCTGCCCCATGCCGTCCCCGCCACCGGTGACGCCGGTCCAGCCCTGTCCGTAGAACGGCATGCCCATCACCAGCTTGTTCGCGGGTGCGCCGCGCCGGAGCCAGGCGTCCACCGTGCCGTCGACGCTGAAGTCGCCCCGGGCGCGGAGCGCGGACTGCTGGGCGGTCCTCGGCTCGCCGGAGACGTGGAAGTCGTAGCCCTGGAGGGTCACGAAGTCGAGGTCGCGCATGATCCGGCGGACGTCGAAGCCCGCGTCGATCTTGGCGGGGGCGGTCGGGACGAAGGCCGTCAGCTCGTACGAGGTCCCCTTCTTCTGGCTCCGCGCGTACGCGTCGAGCTGCGTGCGGAACTCCTTGACGAGCGCGGTGAAGTTCTGCTTGTCCTCGGGCCGGTACTTCGTGTCGGTGTCACCCGCGGAGCCGGGCCACTCCCAGTCGAGGTCGATCCCGTCGAACACGCCGGCGGCCGCACCCGCGCCGCCGCGGGCGCCGTCCTGCGGAAGGTTGCCCTTGATGTAGAGGTCGATGCAGGACTCGACGAAGGCCTTGCGGGAGGCCGGGGTGAGCGCGGCGTCCGAGAAGTGCGTGGACCAGCTCCAGCCGCCCAGCGAGATCAGCACCTTGAGGCCGGGGTGCCTGGCCTTGAGCTCGCGCAGCTGGTTGAAGTTGCCGGCGAGCGGCTGCTCCCCGGTGTCGGCCACCCCGTCGACGGAGTTCGCCGCGTCGAGCGGGCGCACGTAGTCGGCCCAGGCGTCGGCTTCACCGGGCACGTTGCCGGTGAAGCACCTGCCCTCGGGACTGACGTTGCCGAAGGCGTAGTTGATGTGGGTGAGCTTGCCGGCGGAGCCGTTCGCCTCCAGGTCCTGGACCTGGAAGTCCCGTCCGTAGACACCCCACTGGGTGAAGTAGCCGACCTTCTTGTACGGACGGTCGTGGCCACCGCCGGCCTGCGCGGCGGCGGCGGGCGCGAAGGCGGTCAGCAGGGAGAGGGAGCAGGCGGCGACGGCCAGCCTGCCGAGCATGCTGCGGCGCATGGGCTTCCTTTGCGGATGCGGGGAGCGGGGCGTGTGCGCGTGCGCTGTGCATGCCGGAAACTATTGGTCTGGACCAGAGCGGTCAAGAGGGCGGCCGAAACTCGCCCGCTACGGGAGCGGCAGGCTCCACTGGCCGACGTCATCGGCGAGGCCGGTGTCGAGGGCGAACTGGACCGCGGCCGGCTCGGCGTCCGCCGGGATCCGGAAGGTGATGAAACCCTCCGCCGTGCCGCCGGGATCGAGCGTGACGCTCTCGTGGAAGACCGGCCCGGCGGTGGTGGGGACGTCGTCGCCGGTGAACCGCTGCCCGGCGGTGTCCAGCAGATGCGCCGCCGGAGCGGGGGAGTCCTGGTAGACGGCGGTCCCGGTGTTCTCCAGGCGGAAGCGCGTCGCGACGAGCCGGTCGGTCCCGGTGGGCTCGGCGGGCTCGGGACCTGCGGGACTCGCCGGGTCCACCACCTGCGTCAACGTGACGTCGAGCCGCAGGCCCGGCCCGTTCCCGGTGAGGGAGATCGTCTCGCCCGAGCCGCCCGGGGCCGCGCCCAGCAGGGCGGGCGCGAGGAGCGCGAGCGCCAGGAGCGAGCCCCGCACCCGCCCCGGTCGTCGGCTTCGGGGCATGACGGAACCTCCCGCTCCACGGGTCCCCACCACCCACGATCCTCCGCAGCGCGCAGTCCCGCCACCCGCCCCGGCCGTGCCCCCTCGCCCCAAGAGGTCATCTCATGTGGCGATTCTGCGGTAGCGGGCGAGGAAGCTCTTAGGATCTCCGGCATGGCAACAAGACTCGTACAGATCAACATGAAGGCCCAGGACGACTCCGCGCTCGGCCGGTTCTGGGCGGAGGCACTCGGGTGGGGTGTCGACAGCGAGGGGCCCGGCGTGACGAACCTCGAACCCGTGGGCTTCACCTACCCCGACCCCGCGGCCGTCTGCATCGACATCATCGCCCGTCCGGAACCCAAAACGGTGAAGAACCGGGTGCACCTTGATCTGGCCACCACCTCGACCGCCCATCAGGCGGAGTTGGTCGCGCGCCTGCAGGATCTGGGCGCGACGCTCGCCGACGTGGGTCAGGGCGACGTCCCCTGGACGGTCATGGCCGATCCGGAGGGCAACGAGTTCTGTGTCCTGGAACCCCGTCCGATCTACCAGGACACCGGGCCGATCGCCGCGGTGGTGGTCGACTGCACCGACCCGCGAGCGATGGCCCGGTTCTGGGGCGAGGCGATGGACTGGACGCTCCACGAGGTCACCGACGAGCACGCGTCCCTGCGTTCCGCCAAAGGCGTCGGCCCCTACCTGGAGTTCGTCCGCACCCCCGACACCAAGAGCGTGTGGAACCGCGTTCACCTCGACGTCTCCCCCTACCCCGGTGACGACATGGAAGCAGAAGAGGCCCGGCTGCGCGCCCTGGGCGCCACCGACCCCGGTATCGACCAGTCCGCGATCTCCTGGACGGTCCTGGCCGACCCGGAGGGCAACGAGTTCTGCCTCCTGAGCCCGCGCTGACCTTCGGCAACGGCTCCGGTCGGTTTCGGGTCGACGGCGCGGACCTTCGGCCACCGTGGACAATCAGCCCCGCCCTGGAGGGTGATCGGCTGGTTGTCCGCCGTCGGAACACACCCCGGCGAGGGACTCGCACCCGGTCGAGCGGGAATTGATTGGATCTCCCGGCCCGTTCGTGTCATGGTTGGTCCACCGAAGGGGTGTAGCTCAGCTGGTCAGAGCGCCGGTCTCCAAAACCGAAGGCCGCAGGTTCGAATCCTGCCGCCCCTGCGACACCGACAGCACGCCTGTCGAGAACGCCCGGCCGGGAGCACATCTCCCGGCCGGGCGTTGCTGTGTGCCCGGACCGGCCGCGGTCAGACGGCGGCCGGGGCGAAGCTCGGCATCATCGGGATCGTCTCGGCCAGCCAGCCTTCGGCGCTCGTGGTGAAGTGCGGTGCGGACGAGGTCTCCCACCAGGAACGGACCGCCGTGGTGCTCTCCTCCCGGCCGGTCCGCCGGTCGACGTAGACCGTCTCCCGTTCACCGGTCAGGCGTACGGCGACACGCCCCCGCTTGCAGCCGTCCGGGTACTCGTTCCAGTTGACCCCGGCCTCCGACCACAGCAGTTCCTGCATGCCCCCGGAGGAGACGCCCTGGAGACGCTTGTGGGGGAAGTGCGCCTGCGCGGCCATGCTGATGCTGTTGCGCACGGCGTCCCGCTGCCGCCACAGGAAGTAGTTGGCGACCTCGATCGGATCGGAGATCGTGAACAGGCGGGCGTCGAACAAGGCGCGCTTGCCCGGCCGGCGTTCGTTCAGGACGGCCGTGGCCAGCGACGCGGCGACCGACAGCTGCTTGGCGACCACCCCGCCGAACCAGGGCTCGGTGCCCGGGCTGCCGAAGTCGGTGTAGAGGATGCTGATCTCGTCGGACTGGGTGTACGAGAACTGCGCTCCGGCGATCTCCGCGCACAGTGCCTCGGCGACGGCGTCCATGTCGCCCATGAAGGCCTCGTCGAAGGGCCGGGCCGCGCCGCGCATGTAGGTGTGGAAGGCGCGGCCGTCCACCCGGAGCAGCGTGTACGTGCGGCGCGGCAGGACCGCACGGTGCACCGCCTCGTAACGCTTCATCCGATCACCCAATGGGGTGTTGTCCGACATGGTGTGTCCCTCCCTCGGCGCCCCGCCGCCCGCATGGATGTGATAGATGCGACCGATGGGGCTCATGTGGACATCCTCCCGGGTCGTCTCCCGCCGCGGGTGTCCGGGGGTGCGGACCCGCGTCGGCGTACACCCGGACACGGGCACGCCGGACATCGTCTACCGTCCTTCGGATGGGGACAGACGTACGACGCTGCGACGACCGGTGGCCGGATCGGGACTGGGGGCCGGCAGCCGGGCCGAGGCTCCGGCAGGCCTGGTTCCAGGGGCTGAGCTTCAACGCGGCCGCACCGGACCACATCCGGATCCGGCTGCTGGACCTGGACACGGCCCCGTACGTCCTGGCGCGGCGCGAGCTGTCGCCCGCCGTCGTCGACGCCGCGGTCGACCACCCGGACCGGCGGGTCCGCGGCACGCTCGCCGAGGCACCCGCATCCCTCGGGCTCACCGCCGCCCAGTGGTCACGGCTGGTGCTCGGCGAATCCGGCGGTGCCCGGCGCGAGCTGATGCTCCAGGCCGCGGCCATGGCCGGGCGGGGGCTGACGCGGGAGGCGTACGGGACGCTGGCCGCGGACCCCTTCGGTCCGGTCCGGGAGGAGCTGGCCCGGATGCCCGCACTGCCCCTCCCGCTGCGCCTCGCCCTGCTGGCGGATCCGCTCCCGCGGGTGCGGGCCGCCGCGTGCGAGGCCGGCTGGCGGGACCTCGACGAAGGGACCCGGGCCCGGCTGGCCGCGGATCCCGCCCCGGCCGTGCGGACCGCGGTCACGCTCGCCCGGCACGAGGAGGCGCCGCTCACCGCGGAGTTCTACGACGCCGAGCCCGGAGCGGGCCGTCTCGTCGAGGGCCACCGGCTGGAACGGGAGCTCGTCCTGCGGCTCTGCGCCGACGCGGACCCCTGGCTGCGCCGGAACCTGGCCCGGAACCCCTACCTCGACCCCGACCTGGTCGAGGTGCTCGCGGCCGACCCCGAGGACGACGTACGCCTCGCCGTGTCCACGCGTCCCGAGCTGCCGGAGGAGCGGCGGGCCGCCGTACCGGTGCACATCGATCCGCGGACGATGCGGCGGCCGGTCGCGTGGGTGGTGGCACTGCACGAGGACGAGGAGGCCATGCGCCGCCTCGCGGCATCCCCGCACCTCCTGCTGCGCAGCAGCGTCGCGACGGCCCGGCGGCTGCCGCCGGACGTGGTGGAACGGCTGGCCCGGGACGAGGACCGGGTCGTCCGGCTCTTCCTCGCCGAGCGGTGCGACGACGCTCCGGCGGACATGCTGCTGGAGGTGTGGCAGTGGTGGAACGGGAGCTACTCCACCCCCGACCGGCCCTACGGACACCCGAACTTCCCACGGCGCGACCTGCTCCGCCACGCCGACGACCCGCACCCGCGGCTGCGGCAACTGGCCCTCGACGACCCGGACTCGACGCCCGGTCTGGTGGAACGGTTCAGCGGGGACGAGGACGCCGAGGTACGGCTGCGCGCCGCCACCGACCCCCGGCTGTCGCCGGACTCGGTGGTACGGATGCTCGACGACCCGGACAGCGGCGTACGCGCCATGGCGGCGCGGCATCCACGGGTGCCCGTACCCGTCCTCGTCGCGCTGCTGGGCGAGGAGGGGACGGCGGAGGCCGCCGCCCGGAACCCGGTGCTGCCGGTGGCCGTCATGGAGCGGATGACCCGCGCATGCTCGGCCGGGGCCTACTCGGCGCCCGACTCCTGGTAGCCGTACGGGCGCGTGATGATCTCCATCCCGTGGCCGCTCGGGTCCGTGAAGTACACCCCGCGGCCCCCGTCGTTGTGATTGATCTCGCCGGGGTGCCGACCGTGCGGGTCGGCGAAGTACGGGACCCGCGCCGACCGGATCTTCTCGAACGCCGCGTCGAACTCCTCCTCCGAGAGGAGGAACGCGTAGTGCTGCGGGGTGATGGACCCGGCCGGGATGGTCGCGAAGTCCAGGGTGACGCCGTTGCCGGTGTCCACGGGGACGAAGGGCCCCCACTCGGTCCCGACCTCCAGGCCGAGGACATGTGCCAGGAAGGTGGCGGACTCCCGGTTGTCACGGGAGTGGATGATCGTGTGGTTCAGCTGAACGGACATGGGTGAATGCCTCCGAAAGGCACGTCACGGCGCCTCCATGCCTCACCCGGACGGTGACCGACACGCGATGCCGTGATCACGATCCTAAACACCTTCTTCGGGTGAAGTCCACCCTCTTCGCCCCGTACCCCGCCTCCCGGCCCGGTGACCGCACCGGATCACGAACTCCCGTACACCGCCTTGACGTTGTCCTGCGCCGGGTGGGTCCGGCCGGCCGGACCCGCCGCGAACACCCGCAGGAGGTTCTCCGTCACCCGGGTGGTCAGCGCCCCCGAGCGCGCGTCCAGACCGTGGTTGCGTCCGCTGCGGCCGTCGCCGGTCGCGTCCAGGGCCTCCACCCACCGCATCGTGCCGGTCGCGAACACCCCGGCCCCGCTCGCCACCGTGTAGTAGGCCGTGTCCTGGTGGCTGGGCCGCCCCTCGCACACGACGGGGGAGTGGGCCAGGATCTCGATCGGCCGGGGCGTCGGGAAACCCGTGTCGACCTTGTCGTACTCGACGCCGACCAGGTGCTCGAAGCGGTCGCCCGCCTTCGCGCCGGCGCCCTCGAAGAGCCAGTGCCCGGGGCTGGTCACCACGTACGGGGCGTCCACCGGATAGCCGTCGTAGATCACGCCGAGCAGCGAGCTCTCCGGGTCCGCGCCGGGCGCGGAGCGGAAGTCCACCGTCGCGGGATGGCCGCGCTTGAACCCCGGGTCCTGCTCGTAGGACGACTTGTAGCAGACCAGCGTGCGGTCCGGCCCCAGGTCGGAGGGCTCCAGCCGGATCCGGCGGTAGCAGCAGTTCGCGCCCAGGATCGCGATGTTGGTTCCGGCGTCGCGGGCGGCCGTGAAGTGGGCCCGCTGCTCCGGCGACCAGTACTCGTCGTGCCCGAGGGAGAGCACCGCCGCCGCCCCCTCCAGGAGCCGCTTCTCCCGTGCCACGTCGGTGGTCGTGGTGTAGGCGAGGGGTATGCCGAGCCGTTCGGCCAGCGCGATCAGCGGAGCCTCGTACACCAGGAACAGGCCCGCGCCGTCGTCGTACTCGTAGGGCCGGTCGAAGCTCACGGCGAGCGAGCGGGAGGCGAAGCCGCCGTTGGGGCCGTCGTAGCTGCCGTAGCCGCCCCACCGGTTGTACGCCTGCCAGGTGGCCACCGCGTTGACCACGACCGTACGGCCGGCGGTCGCCGCGGACCGGACGGTGATCGGCACGAACCGCCGGCCCTCGCCGCCCTGCGCGTCCAGGCGCAGCAGGTAGCTGCCCTCCGGCCAGTCCTTCGTCTCGACCGTGGCGGTACGGGTCCACCGGGTGCGGACCATCCTGGTCCCGGCGTCCACCGCGTGCTCGGGCTGCCGGGCCCCGGGCAGGGCCTCGGAGCGCCACACCAGCCGCGCCCGGGCCCCGCCGTACCAGCCCATCCGGTAGGCGGAGACGGTGAACCGGGGCGCGGTCGTCGACACGTGCAGCCCGAAGGACTCGCCGGGCAGGACGCTGACCTTGTCCGCGAACCCCTCGATGGCACGCGCCGGACCGGCCTTGTCCACCGGCCAGTCGGCATGGCCCGGGCGGGCGTTCTCGGCCTTGACGTCGAGACCCTGTGGCCCGGTCGCCGACGGCTTCCCGCCCGGCGCGGCGGACTCCGACGCCGTCGCGGACCGCGGCGCCGACGCGGCTCCGCCCTCACCCTCGCCGTTCGCGCAACCGGCCAGGGTCCCGAGCCCCGCGGCCGTGGCCGCCCCCGCCGCGATCGCGAGGAACCGCCGCCTGCCTGCGTCTTCGCCGTCCGCGGCGGGCCCGGCCGAGTACATCTGATGCATGGAGAGCACGTTATGTGACGCTCTGGCCCGCGCTTTCACCGGCCCGATCGACAAGACACCCCTAGGCTGGCCCCCTGTTGTACCGGGCACCAACCGACGTCGGGGGAACGCGAGATGACGTACAGCACCGCACACGCACCAGGCACGGTGAGGCAGCTGTGGCAGCTGCTCGAACCGGTCCACGCCGTCGTCTACTTCGCCCCCGAGGCCTACGAGGAGGCCGGCGCGCTCGGCTACGCCACCGACGACCGGTGGCCGATGTACTTCGCCTACCGGGCCGCACCCCTGGGCCCGGCCGGAGCGGGGCTCGTGAACGCCCTCTTCTACAGCTTCAGCCCCGGCATGGTGGACCACTACCTCGCCCGGTCCTGGCACACCGCCGAGCCCGCCCGCGTACTCGCGGCCCGGGCCGTCGCCGCGGACCGCTCGCTGCACGCCCTGCTCGGCGAGCGCACCGCCTCCCCGGACCTGGCCGAGGCCGCCCTGCTCGCCCGGCGCGCCGCCGAGGCCGTCACCGCCGGCGGGCGCCCGCTGGCCGCCGCCAACGCCGCCCTGCCCTGGCCCACGGCCCCGCACACCGTGCTCTGGCACGCGGCGACGATCCTGCGCGAGCACCGCGGGGACGGCCACCTCGCCGCCCTTCAGGCCCACCACCTCGACCCCGTCGAGTCCCTGGTCCTCCAGTCGGGCGTGGGAGCCGCGCCCGCCCAGTGGTTCGAGGGCCGCCGGTGGTCCGCCGGCCAGTGGAGCGCCGCCCGCGAGCGGCTCGCCTCCCGGGGCCTGCTGGCCGAGGACGGCACAGCCACTGAAGCAGGGCTGGCGCTGCGCACCGGGGTCGAAAAGCTCACCGACGAACTCGCCTCGGGCCCGTGGTCGGCGCTGACCCCGCAGGAAGTGGCCCGGCTCGCGGAACTTCTCCTCCCGCCGGTCCTCGACGTCATCGGCGCCGGGATCCTCCCCACCCAGGGCACCCTGGGCATCGGGGTGAAGTACGACTACGAGAGCTGACCCGCCGCCCGCGAGGAGCCTTCGTGACCGGCGGCGCGACTCGGCGCGCGGGCGCCCGATCCGTTCTGCGGCCCGCCTCCGGACGGTCCAGGCCTCCATGGCCGGATCGGCGTTCTGACCGGGAGGGGCCGGGCTGTGTTCAGCTGCTTGCCGGCACCCGTCGGGCGTCGTCGGCCTGGAGCGGCAACGCCCGCATGCACCCGCAGACTTGGGAGGGAACATGCCTCGTATCACCCGATCGGCGGCGGTCACCGCGGCCGCCGCCGTCGCTTTCGCCGCAGCTCTGACCGGAACCGCCGGAGCCGAAGCCACCGGTGTGACCGAAATCCCGGCTCGGACCGCACCCCAGCCCGTGTACTGGGCCGCACCGCCCCAGGGCGTGACGGCCGCCGCGCCGCAGCGATTACTGAACCAGCCCGTGCGGATCACCAACGACTTCGCCAAACGCCCCACCACCCAGTGTCTGGACGTGGACGCGAATGGTGGCGGCAACGGCACGGTCGTCCAGATCTGGCAGTGCAACGGCACCAGCCAGCAGCGTTGGTACCTCTGGAACAACGGCGCGCTGGAGAGCTACCGCTTCCCGGGCAAGTGCCTGGACGCCGACCTCAACGGCGGTGGCCGCAACGGCACCAAGGTACAGATCTGGGACTGCAACAACACCCCGCAGCAGAGCTGGTCCCACCCGTCGGGCGACCGTGCGCTCTACAACGCACGCTTCTACGGCGGCGGCAACATCGTCATGGACCGCGACGCGAACGTCGTGGGCAACGGAGCGCGCGTCCAGCTGTGGCAGAAGAACTTCCAGTCGCAGCAATGGTGGGACGTCTGGGCCGACTGACCTCGTGAACAGGAGCCGACTCCGGGCGTACGGATCGCGCTCCGCGGGTTGATCCGACGGATGCCGAGCGGGAACGGCCGCGGCCGTTCCCGCCGGTCGACCGCAAGCGCGGCGGCTCTCGCCGGCCGGCCGCGGTCATGAATCAGCGCGCGCCCTCTTCGGGTTCGGGCGAAGCCGACTCCGCGCCGAGCGGCCGGCGGAAGCCGGCCTCGTGCAGCTCGCCCAGCGCCACGTGATCATTCGCCACCAGCACCTGGGCCAGCCTGGCTGCCGCCGTCACCACGGCCGGCCACCCCGGCGAGGCCAGGTATTCCTCGTCCCGGGCATCAGCGCCGACCGCGTCCTGCACCACGCCGTAGGCAGTACCGAGGCTCGCCATCAGCTCCACTTCTTCCATGGTGCGAAGGCTCTGTCCCAGCCATGGCAACGGATCGTCCGCATCGCAGAAGTCGTCGAAGAGCACGTGCACGGTGTAGTCGAGACCCTCGTGCTGATCCGGGTCGAGCCATACGTCCCGCTGCCATGCAGGGCTCGCCAGCGCCACCACCGCCGGCACGACGTGGAGGCGGTGGTGGGGGAGAGCTATGCCGTGATCGATCATGGAGCGAGACTAATCACTGCGTGATCACCCGGAAAGATGATTTAAGGAGCGGAGCGGAGTGGAGCGGCAGGGGCGGGGGCGGGAGCAGCCCCTGCCGCTCCGCGCCCCCCGGACCCCCGGGCACCACGGAACGGACGAGAACGCGATCATCGTTCTCGAACCGGAGCGCCCCGGCACCGAACTGCCCCTGCGCGACCGGTCCGACCTCGGCCGCACCACGGTCGTCACCCTGGAGTGAGAGAGTTCCTTTTGTGAAGCGCACGAGCACCCGCCTCGCCGACGGCCGCGAGATCTTCTACTACGACACCGGCGACGGCGCCGCCCGCGCCTTCCCCGACACGCGTCCGCCCGACGCGTCCGCCACCGCGGGCAGCTCCGAGGTACGGCGCGATCCGCTGCTCGGCGACCGGGTCGTCATCGCCTCCCACCGGCAGGCCCGCACCTACCACCCGCCCGCCGACGCCTGCCCGCTGTGCCCCTCCACCGGGGGACGCGCGAGCGAGATCCCGGCCCCCGACTACGAGGTGGCCGTCTTCGAGAACCGTTTCCCCTCCCTCGCCGGCGACACCGGCCGCTGCGAGGTCATCTGCTTCACCCCCGACCACCTGACCTCCTTCGCCGAGCTCGGCGAGGAGCGCGCCGCCCTCGTCCTCGCCGCCTGGAGCGACCGCACCGCCGAACTCTCCGCCCGCGAGGGCGTCCAGCAGGTCTACTGCTTCGAGAACCGCGGCACCGAGATCGGCGTCACCCTCGCGCATCCGCACGGCCAGATCTACGCCTTCCCCTTCGTCACCCCGCGCACCACCCGGATGCTCGCCACCGTCGCCGCCCACCGCGAGCGCACCGGCGGCAACCTCTTCGAGGAGGTCCTGGCCGCCGAACGCGCCGAAGGCACCCGCGTCGTCCTCGAAACGGAGCACTGGACCGCCTTCGTGCCCTACGCGGCGCGCTGGCCGTACGAGGTCCACCTCTACCCGCGCCACCGGGTCCCCGACCTGCCCGCCCTCGGCGACGAGGCCCGCGCCGAATTCCCCCGGGTCTACCTGGAGCTGCTGCGGCGCCTCGACCGGCTCTTCGACCGGCCCGAGCCGACCCCGTACATCTCCGCCTGGCACCAGGCCCCGGCGGGCGAGGGCCGGGCCGACTTCGCGCTCCACCTGGAGCTGTTCACGATCCGCCGCACCGCGGACAAGCTGAAGTACCTGGCCGGGACCGAATCCGGCATGGAGGCCTACATGAACGACGTCCGGCCCGAGGCCGCGGCCGCGCGGCTGCGGGAGGTGGCGAGCGCGTGAGCGGGTCGGCACGGGACGATTTCCGGCAGCTGTACGGGTACCCGCCCGAGGGGGTCTGGGCGGCCCCGGGCCGGGTCAACCTGATCGGCGAACACACCGACTACAACGACGGCTTCGTCCTGCCGTTCGCCCTCCCGCAGCGCACCGAGGTGGCCGTGGCCCGGCGCACCGACCGGATCCTGCGGGTGCACTCCGCCGACGTCCCCTCCGGCGCGGTCACCCTCGACCTCGCCGACCTCGATCCCGCGCGCCCCCCGCAGGGCGCCGCGAGCTGGGCCGCGTACCCCGCCGGGGTCGCCTGGGCCCTGCTGGACGCCGGACTTCCGGTCGGCGGCGCCGATCTGCACGTCCGGTCCGACGTACCGACCGGCGCCGGCCTGTCCTCCTCCGCCGCCCTGGAGGTGGCCACCGGGCTGGCTCTCACCGACCTGTACGGGATCCCGCTCACCCGCCCCGAACTGGCCGCACTCGCCCGGCGCGCCGAGAACGCCTACGTCGGCGTCCCCTGCGGGATCATGGACCAGACGGCCTCGGCCTGCGCGACCGAGGGACACGCCCTCCACCTCGACACCCGCAGCCTCGAACAGCGCCACATCCCCTTCGACTGCGCGGCGGCCGGCCTGCGCCTCCTCGTCATCGACACCCAGGTCAAGCACGCACTCGCCGACGGGGCCTACAGCCGCCGCCTGGCCTCCTGCCACCGCGCGGCCCAGGCCCTGGGCCTGCCCGCCCTGCGCGACCTCCCGTACGAGGAGCTGGAGCAGGCCCTGGCCCGCCTGGACGACCCGGTGCGGAGGAAGCGGGTCCGGCACGTGGTGACCGAGAACGAACGGGTGCTGAAGGTCGAGGAGTTACTGCGTGCCGGCCGGCTGCGCGAGACGGGCCCGCTGCTCACCGAAGGGCACCTCTCGCTGCGCGACGACTACGAGGTGTCCTGCCCGGAGCTGGACCTGGCGGTTTCCACGGCGAACGCGGCGGGCGCGTACGGCTCCCGCATGACGGGCGGCGGCTTCGGCGGCTCGGCGCTGTCCCTGATCGACGCGGACGCCGAGCGGTCGGTGACCCGGGCGGTGACGGACGCCTTCCGCCGTGCGGGCTTCACACCACCCCGCGTCACGACGGCCTCCCCCTCCCCGGGCGCCACCCGCCTCGTCTGAGCCGTGCGGCGGGGGAGAGGTCAGGAGGACCGGGGCGGTGGCGTGGCGCCGGGCACCGGGCCGACGAACGCGGGGTTGTCCTGCCCGGCGGATTCCATGGGCTGGATGTCGACGACGGTCACGCCGGTACCGGGCCGCTGCTCCCCGATCAGCTCGCCGCGGTGCCGGATGACGAACGGGACGGCGAGACGTTGGGCGGATACGGCGTCGTTGACGTAGACGTCCTCGGTGTAGTCGTAGCGGGCCGAGGACCAGCACGCTTCGCACCCGGCTTCGGACTTGCCCTCGTACGTCCACCGCAGGGTGACGCGGTAGGTGACGGGGTCGTCGGTGTCGGCCCCGGAGGTGAAGAGCAGCTTGCCGCGGCCGGTGCGCTGGTCGGTGGCGCACATGTCGACGGTGACCGTGCCGTAGGCGGGGACGCTCTCGGGGGCGGGGAGCTGGGGCACGGGGTGCGGGCAGCCGGGCGCGGCGGTCGGGGCGGGCGTCTCGCCGGTGCCTCCGCCGGTGCCTCCGCCTCCGGGACGGCCGGTGGGCCTGCCGGGTTGCGGGGTGACCGTGGGGTTCGGGGTGACGGTGGGGACCAGTGTGGGGGTCGCCCCCGGAAGGGGCGTGCCCGGAACGGGGGTGCCCGACGGCATGACCGTGGGGCCGGTGGTCGGCGGGACGGACGGCCCCCTGGTAGGCGAGGCGCTCGGGACGGGGCCGGGGCTCTCGTCGGCGTTGACGGGTCCGGCGAATAAGGCGAGAACGGCGGCCGCGCAGGTGGCGACGGCGGCGGCCGGTATCAGTTTCCGGTTCACGTTTTCCTTCGGGTCGGGCTGACCCCGCCCCGGGCGGGGCGGGGAACTCCGGTCAGAACGCGGCCGCGACCAGCAGGGCGACGTCATGATCCACACGGTCAAATTACCCGGGGCAGGCGAGGTGGCCGGTGGGGCTGCGGCCCGCGTGTCACACGGCGTTCACAGCCCGCTGCCCGGATTTCGGTCCGGCGCCCGGAGCGGCCGCCTAGACTGAAAGTTCAGTTGATCATGTACTTGTCGAGTCGGAGGAACGAACCGCATGCGCTATCTCCCCCTGGGCAGTTCAGGACTGCAGGTCTCCGCCGTCGGCCTCGGCTGCAACAACTTCGGCGGCCGACTCGACGCCCAGGCCACCCGCGCCGTCGTCGACGCCGCCCTGGACGCGGGCATCACCCTCCTGGACACCGCCGACATCTACGGCGGCGCCGGCGGCTCCGAGGTCCACCTCGGGCAGGCCCTCAAGGGCCGTCGCGACCAGGTCGTCCTCGCCACCAAGTTCGGCTACGACGGCGTGGACATGAAGTACGGGCCCGCCGCCGGATCGCGCGGTGGCCGCGCCTACATCCGGCGTGCCGTCGAGGAGTCCCTGCGCCGCCTCGACACCGACCACATCGACCTCCTCCAGCTGCACAGCCCCGACCCGGCCACCCCGATCGCCGAGACCCTGGCCGCGCTCACCGAGCTCGTCGCCGAGGGCAAGGTCCGTTACCTCGGCCACTCCAACCTCTCCGGCTGGCAGCTCGCCGAAGCCGCCCACGTCGCCCGCGAGACCGGCTCGGTCCCCTTCGTGTCGGCGCAGAACGAGTGGTCGCTGCTGGAGCGGTCGGTCGAGCGCGAGCTGGTCCCGGCCGCCCTCCACTACGGCGTCGGCGTCCTCCCGTACTTCCCGCTCGCCAACGGCCTGCTGACCGGGAAGATCCGCCGGGGTGCGCCCGTACCGGCCGGCTCCCGCCTCGAAGGCCGCGACTCGTACCTCACCGAGGAGCGCCTCGACGTCGTCGAAGCGCTGGCCGCGCTCGCCGAGAAGCACGACCGGACCGTCCTCGAACTCGCCATCGGCTGGCTCTCCGCCCAGCCCGGCTGCGCCTCCGTCATCGCGGGAGCCACCTCCGCCGAGCAGGTACGTGCCAACGCGGCCGTCGCCGACCGCCCGCTGGACGCCGAGCTGCTCGCCGCGATCGACGCCGTCGCGCCGGGCGCCGGCGCGTGACGGGCGGCGGGCGGCGGCCCCTGCGCTGTGCGCTCCTCGACGACTTCCAGGACGTCGGACGTACCGCGGCGGACTGGTCGCCGCTCGCCGGCCGTGTCGAAACGGTGAGCTTCACCGACCACATGGACGACGAGGACGTGCTCGCCGGACGGCTGGCCGGTTTCGACATCGTGGTCACCCTGCGCGAACGCGTCCCGTTCCCGGCCTCGCTCCTTGAGAGGCTGCCGCGCCTGCGCCTGCTCATCGCGTCCGGCATGCGCAATTCGGTGATCGACTACGCAGCCGCCGCACGCAACGGCGTGACCGTGTGCGGCACCGGCAGCTCCGCCACTGCGCCCGTGGAGCTCACCTGGGCCCTGCTGCTGGGCCTGGCCCGCGGCCTGGTGCGGGAGAACACCGCCCTGCGCGACGGCGGCCCCTGGCAGCAGGGCGTGGGCGCGGACCTGCACGGGCGGCGGCTCGGGCTGCTCGGCCTCGGGAAGATCGGCAGCCGGGTCGCCCGGGTCGGGCTCGCCTTCGGCATGGAGGTGGTGGCCTGGAGCCCGAACCTCACGGAGGAACGGGCCGCCGACGCGGGGGTCGCCCTCTCGCCGTCCAAGGAGGTGCTGCTGGCGAGCAGCGACTTCGTCTCCGTCCACCTCGCCCTCGGCGAGCGCAGCCGGGGCCTGATCGGGGCCGCCGAGCTCGCGCTGATGCGGCGGACGGCCTACCTCGTCAATACCTCGCGCGCCGCGATCGTCGACCAGAAGGCGCTCCTCGAAGCCCTGCAAGCGGGCCGGATCGCGGGCGCGGGCATCGACGTCTTCGACATCGAGCCGCTGCCGGCCGGGCACCCCCTGCGGAGCGCCCCCCGGCTGCTCGCCACCCCGCACCTGGGCTATGTGACACGGTCCAACTACGCCACGTACTACGGCGATGCGGTCGAGAACATCCAGGCGTTCCTCGACGGCTCGCCCGTGCGCGTCCTCGGCTGACAACCGCCCCCAGCCGCCCCCGGCCGCCTCCCAGTGGCACCGGGGCCCCGCCGCAACGCCCGATCGGCCTTGCGTCGGGCCGGGCGTCAGCCGCCCCTGTATCGCCTGGCCGCGAGACGGATCTCCTGCACGGCGCCCGGCTGCTCCAGCAGCATGGTGCCGGCCTCCTGCCCCTGGTGGTGGATGCGCAGCCGGGGGCCGTCGGCGATCACCCGCAGCTCCGGCCACGGGTGCCGCCACGGCAGGACGGAACGCTCCCACAGCTGCATTCCGCGGGTGGTCAGGCGGAGTTGGTACTGCGGCCCCTCATGCGCCGCGGGCGGTGTGTGCCCGGTGTGCGGGGGCCGGACGGTGTAGGTGCCGGTCACCGTCTCGCCGGGCTCCAGGACCGCGTCGCGCACGCCCTGCCGGCGGCCGATCCGTGCCCCGGTCCAGGCGGCGAGCCCCGACGTCGGCACGGCCACGGCCGCCACCAGCCACCAGGGCAGCGCCGCCTCCATCCCCGAGCCGACGACCGCCGCCACCGCGGCGAGTGCCAACACGGCGCCGCCGGCCGGCCCCGCGCGCCCCAGGCGCCTCGGGGAACAGCCGTGTTCCGTACGGGCCTAGGACACGATGTCCTTGCGTGAGAATCCCCGGAAGGCGAGGGCGAACAGCACCAAGGCGTACGACACCGACACCACCGTTCCCTTGATCATCCCGCCCCACTCCAGCTGCGGCTGCAAGGCGTCCGCCCACGCGAACTGCCAGTGCGCCGGCAGGAACTCCCGCCACGATCCGAGGGCCGTCACCGCGTCCAGCACGTTGCCGACGATCGTCAGCCCGACCGCCCCGCCCACCGCGCCCAGCGGCGCGTCCGTCCGCGTCGACAGCCAGAACGCCAGACCCGCCGTCACCAGCTGCGACACGAAGACGAAGGCCACCGCCAGCGCGAGCCGCGGCACGGTGTCCCCGACCGCCAGTGCCCCGCCCGCGGGGAGCTTCAGCGGCCCCCACCCGTACGCGGCCGTGCCCGCCGCCAGCGCCACCGCCGGCAGCAGCACCATCGCCGCCAGGCTGAAGCCCAGCGCCACCACCAGCTTGCTCCACAGCAGCCGCGCCCGAGGCACCGGCGAGGCCAGCAGGTAGCGCAGCGAGGACCAGCTCGCCTCCGACGCCACGGTGTCCCCGCAGAACAGCGCCACCGGCACCACCAGCAGGAAGCCGGCCGAGACGAACAGACAGGTCGCGGCGAAGTTCGCACCCGAGGCCGTGGCCGTGTCGATCAGCGTGACGCGGCCGTTCCCGCCGCCCCGGCTGCCCGGCCCGCCGCCCACCGCGAACGCGATCATCAGAATGAAGGGCAGCGCGGCCAGCACCCCGCCCATCACCAGCGTCCGCCGCCGGCGCCACTGCCGCAGCGCCTCCACGCGCAGCGGCAGCGTACGGCTCGCCCGGTAGCCCGGAGCCACCTCCCGTACCGTCGTCGCCGTACTCACGCCGCACCTCCGATCAGGGTGAGGAACGCGTCCTCCAGTCGCCGGTGCGGTCCCACTCCGCTCACCGGCACCTCCAGCCGTACGAGTTCGGCGATCAGCCCCGCGGCCGTCGCGCCTTCGAGCCGTACGAGCAGCCCGTCATCGGCGGCCACCACGGAACCCACTCCCTCCAGCGCCGCCACCTTCTCGACGCTCACCTCGTCCACCGGCTCCGCCAGCGTCACCAGCAGCGTGTCCCCGCCGCCGGTGATCTCGGAGACCTCGCCCGCGGCGACCCGCTGCCCGCGGTCCATGACCACCAGGTGCGTACAGGACTGCTCCACCTCCGACAGCAGGTGACTGGAGACGATGACCGTCCGCCCGCCCGCGGCGTAGCGGATCATCACGTCCCGCATCTCCCGGATCTGCGGCGGGTCCAGACCGTTCGTCGGCTCGTCGAGGATCAGCAGGTCCGGCATTCCGAGCATCG
The DNA here is from genome assembly GCF_042894785.1 of Streptomyces sp. NPDC001502. NCBI lineage: Bacteria > Bacillati > Actinomycetota > Actinomycetes > Kitasatosporales > Streptomycetaceae > Streptomyces > Streptomyces sp. NPDC001502. The sequence continues at coordinate 90,335 of NZ_JBIAVW010000005.1, read as the reverse complement.
CCTGCGCGATCGCGAGGCGCTGGCGCATGCCCTGCGAGTACGTGCGCACCGCGCGCTCCAGCGCGTCGCCGAGCCCGGCGATCTCCAGGGCCTCCGCCATGTGCGAGTCCTCGGCCGGGCGGCCGGTGGCCTGCCAGTAGAGCTCCAGATTGGCCCGGCCCGTCAGGTGCGGGAGGAATCCGGCGCCCTCCACGAAGGCCCCGACCCGTGACAGCACGGGCGCCCCGGCCCGTACCGCGTGCCCGAACACCCGGATCTCCCCGGCGTCCGGCGAGATCAGCCCCATCAGCATCCGCAGGGTGGTGGTCTTCCCGGCCCCGTTGGGCCCGAGCAGCCCCAGTACCTGCCCCTTCTCGACGCGGAAGGACAGGTCCTTCACCGCGTACCGGTCCTGTGCCTTCGCGTAGCGCTTCGTCAGTCCGGTGATCTCCAGGGGTACGTCGGCCAGGGCCGCGTCCGGCTGCGCCGCGCCGGACCCCGGCCCGGTGGCCCCCCGGCCGGTCCGCCGCAGGCCCAGCAGCGCCGCGGCCAGCGCGAGCGCACCCAGCGGCAGCCACCAGGTCCAGGCGGGCAGCCCGGCCGAGGCGGTCCGCACCTGCGCGGCGACCGGCACGGCAAGCGGGCCCTCCGCGGCGACGGTGTAGGTGGCCGGCGCCGCCGGGGTCGCGTAGCCGAGGTCGGTCGCGGCGATCACCAGCCGCAGCCGGTGCCCGGCCGCCACGGAGTGGTCGATCGCGGGCAGCCGCAGCCGCACGGTCGCACCCTGCTGCGCGTCCTCCACCCGCACCGGGGCGACCAGCTGGCTCGGCAGCACCTGCTGACGGCCGTCGGGTCCCACGTCGTACACCTTGCCGAACAGGACGGCCGAGCCGTCCACGGCTGTCGACCTCACCTTTAGGGTGAGAGTCGGGGTGCCGGTGATCGTCATGTCCCCGGCCAGCGGCGCCGACTCGAAGCGGGCGTTCTGCCCGGGGAAGTCCAGAGAGAGCCCGGCCCCGAAGGCGGCGAGCTGCCCGCCGATCCCCGGGAGTGCGGACAGGGCGGGAGGCGCGCCGCCCGCCGGATTGGCGAAGGTCTGCTCCGGCCCCGCCAGGGCGAACTCCCGCGGGCCGGATTCCAGCCCTGGGTACCGGTCACCGGTCGCGCCGCGCAGGGTGACCTGGCCGTCGGTGGAGTCGATGCCTCCGGAACGCGTGACCCGGAACGCCGGGCCGGTGTCGGCGCCCGCGTCCCCCTTGAGGTGGCGGTCGAACCAGGAGGCCACCCGGGCCTCGACCCGGTCGGCCTCGCCCATTCCGCCGTCGTGCCCGCCGGCGGCCCAGTCCACGGAGACGGGCGCCCCGTTCGCCGCGATGGCCTTGGCCATGGCATCGGCCTGGTCCAGCGGGAAGAGGGAGTCGTCCTGGCCCTGCACGATCAGGGTCGGCACCTTGATCCGGCCGCCGACGGCCGACGGACTGCGCTGCTCCAGCAGGGTGCGGGCCTCGGGATCGGGCTTGCCCGCCACCGCGACGCGTTCGTACATCGCGCAGAGCTCGGGCTGGAAGCGTCCGCAGCCGGGCGCGGCGGCCGTACCGGGCCGCTGTCCCGGCAGGGCCTGCTGCATCCCGTCGGTCGAGCCACTGGTGAAGAAGATGCCGGACCAGAGCTTCTTGAAGACGCCGTTCGGGAAGAGGGCGTCCGCGAGGTTCCAGTAGGTGATCTGCGGGGCGATCGCGTCGACCCGCGGGTCGTGACCGGCCGCGAGCAGCGAGATCGCGCCGCCGTAGGAGGCCCCGGAGACGCCGACGCGCGGATCGCCGGCCGCGTCGAGCCGCACATCGGGCCGGGCCGCGAGCCAGTCGATGAGCCGGGAGACGTCCTTGACCTCGTACTCGGGGTCGTTCAGGCCGATCCGGCCCTCGGAGCGGCCGAAGCCGCGCGCCGACCAGGTGAGGACGGCGTACCCGTCCCGGGCGAGGCGCTCGGCCTGCTCGCGGACATCGTCCTTGCTGCCGCCGAAACCGTGCCCGAGGAGGACGGCGGGACGCTTTTCCGCACCGCCGCCCGCGGTGAAGTAGGAGGTGTCGATCCCGGCGCCGGGCATGTTCACGACCTGGTCCTGGCGGTGCACGGCGGGTTCGTCACCGGTCGCGGACGCGGCCGTCCACGTACCGGCCCCCGCCACGACCGCGAGCGCGGCGGCGCCCGCGAGCAGACGGTCTCGGCGGCGCCGGGGCATTCGGAGCTTCATACGGGCACCCTAAGGGCCCGTTCCCCGGGCTCCGAGCACCCACAGGCGGAACCGCCCACCTTCTCCAGGACTAGGCCGGGCCCCGCGTGTACCGCGGCTGCGGTACACGCCACACGCCCCGGCCGGTCCCGGACCGGCCCGTTCCCGACCTGCGCGGCACATCCGCGGGCGGGAGGATGGCCGCATGCTGCTGGCCGACGTCGCACGCGTGTCCCGGGAGGTCGCCGACACCTCCGCCCGGTCCCGCAAGAGCGCCCTGCTCGCCGAGCTCTTCGCCGCCGCCTCCCCCGAGGAGGCCGGCCTGGTCATATCCTATCTCTCCGGGCGCCTCCCGCAGGGCCGCCCGGGCATCGGGTGGCGCGCGCTCGCCCAGGAGATCGAACCGGCGACGGACCCCGCCTTGACCGTCCGGGACGTCGACACCGCGGTCGGCGAACTGGCGACGGTGGCGGGCACCGGGTCCGTGGAGCGGCGCGGCCGGATCCTCGCCGGCCTGCTGGGCCGGGCCACCGGGCCCGAGCAGGTGTTCCTGCGCGCCCTGCTGTCCGGCGAGGTGCGCCAGGGCGCGCTCGACGCGGTGGCCCTGGAGGGCGTGGCCGCGGCCGCCCAGGTGCCGGCCGCCGCACTGCGCCGGGCGGTGATGCTGGACGGTTCGCTGCCCCGGGTGGCGGCGGCCGTACTGGCCGAGGGTGCGCAGGCCCTGCGCACGGTCACGCTGCGCGTGGGGCAGCCCGTCCAGCCGATGCTGGCGGGCACGGCCAAGTCGGTCGCCGAGGCGCTGACGGTGCTCGGGCCGTGCGCGGTGGAGGAGAAGCTGGACGGGATCCGGGTCCAGGTCCACCGCGAGGGCGACGACGTACGGATCTACACGCGCTCGCTGGACGAGATCACCGGGCGGCTGCCGGAGGTGGCGGAGCTGGCCCGGTCGCTGCCCGTGGAGCGCTTCATCCTCGACGGGGAGGTCATCGGACGGGCGGCGGACGGCCGCCCCGTCCCCTTCCAGGAGATCGCGAGCCGGGTCGGCTCCCGGGTCGACGTCGAGGCCGCCCGGCGGACGCTCCCGGTCGCCCCCTACTTCTTCGACGTCCTGGCCGTGGGCGAGGACGTCCTCCTCGACCTGCCGGTGCGCGAGCGCTACGCGGCCCTCACCGCGCTCGTCCCCGCGGACGCCCGGGTCCGCCGCCTCGCCGTCGAGGAGCCGGGGGAGCAGGGCGCCGAGGCCGAGGAGTTCTGGGCCGAGACGCTGCGCCGCGGCCACGAGGGGGTCGTCGTCAAGGCGCTGGACTCGACCTACGCGGCGGGCCGGCGCGGCAGACACTGGCTCAAGGTCAAACCGGTGCACACCCTCGACCTGGTCGTCCTCGCCGCCGAATGGGGCCACGGGCGGCGCACCGGCCTGCTGTCGAACCTGCACCTGGGGGCGCGCACCGGCGACGGGACGTACGCCATGCTCGGCAAGACCTTCAAGGGGCTCACCGACGAGATGCTGCGCTGGCAGACGGAGCGGCTGCGCGGGCTGGCGGTCGAGGACGACGGCTTCACCGTCAGGGTCCGCCCGGAACTGGTCGTCGAGATCGCCTACGACGGCCTCCAGCGCTCCTCCCGCTACCCGGCCGGGGTGACCCTCCGCTTCGCCCGCGTCCTGCGCCACCGCCCGGACAAGACCGCGACCGAGGCGGACACGGTGGCCACGGTCCTGGCAGCACACGCCGGCTAGGGGGTGGACCGGCCGCCCTGCTCGTCGTCGAAGTCGCTGTCGTCCTCGCGCAGTCTGCGCCAGAGGCGGGTGCGGTGGAGCACGTAGAGGGCCGCGAGCAGGAAGAGCACCTGCAGGCCCACGGCGAGCAGCCAGAAGACGGCCCGGCTCTCCAGCTCGTCGGTCAGGTAGGCGAAGTTCATGCCGAAGAACCCCGTCAGGAAGGTCAGCGGCAGGAAGATCGTCGACACCACCGCCAGCCGGTTGATCACGCCGTTCCGATCGCCCGACACCAGGGAGGAGTAGCTGCCGAAGGCCCGCCGGGCGGTCTCCTGAAGGGACTCGATGTCCGTGAGCACCAGATTCGCGGTGCGCCGGTACTCGCGGACGAGCTGCCGGCGCTCCTCCTGGAAGCCGCGGTTCATCACCCGGCGCGTGACGGTCTCCTCCGCCACCCGGTGGTAGGGGAGGAGGGTGTGGTGCAGCAGGGCCGCGGTGCGCCGCAGCCGTGCCAGGCGGTAGAGCTGCTCGGGCTCGCGCCGGCGGAACATGGCGTCCTCCAGGTCCTCCACCTCCAGCAGGGCCTGGACCGCGGCCCGGCGATAGGTCTCCATCGCCTCGTCCAGCAGCAGGAACAGCATGGCCACGGAGTCCGGCGGGCTCTCGCGCGGGAACCGGGCGGTCACGTCCCCGATCAGCGGGGCCGGCCCCCGGTGGACCGTGAGGAGGTACCGCTCGGTCACCAGGGCGTGGACGTGGATGACCCGGTCCGCGTCGACCGCGGGCACGACGAACGCGCCGCTGTCCCCGAAGATCTCCGCCCGGGCCGATTCCTCCCTGCGTCCGAGCCATGCCACGTCCTCGGCCTCCAGGCCGAGCAGGTGGGTGAGCGACGGTTCGCCGGGCGCGCTGTCCTCGGGCAGTTCCACGTCCACGAACAGGAAGCGGGACGTGGCGAGACGCTCGCGTGCCTGCGACACGGGGCCGCGGGTCAGGGCACCCTCCGGCATGGACATCATCGATACGATCATCGTCCCTCGCCGTAGGTCATCCGGTGCCGTGGCTCCCAGCCTCTGCGGCGCGGAACCCCGCGCAACCGCGGTGACGCATTCGCCCGGCAACGGGCCCTCGAACAGGTGAGGCGGGGGCGCCCGCCGGCGACGATTTGCCTCAGAGGCAAGATGGTTTGCCAGTCAGGCAAGAGTCTGGCTCAATCGGGGTATGACACCCGGATCCGACACCGGCCCCGAAGGCGCGGCCGGTCCCGGCGAACCGGCGGACGAGCTGACCGCCGTCGCCCCGCAGCTGCGGGACCTGCGCCGCCGCGCCGGACTCACCCTGGAGGCCGCCGCCGCACGGGCCCGGCTCTCGCCCGCCCACCTGTCCCGCCTGGAGACCGGCCGGCGCCAGCCCTCGCTGCCGCTCCTGCTCGGACTCGCCCGCACCTACGGTACGACCGTCTCCGAGCTGCTCGGCGAGACCCCCGCCGTCGCGGATCCCATCGTACGGGCCGGCGGTCCGGGTGCCCGCGAGGCCGACGGCTGGACGTACTGGCAGGCCGGCGGCTCCGGCCGGGGCATGCAGGCACTGCGCGTCCACGTGCCTCCCCCGGCTACCGCCGGGAGGGGCCCCCGGGGCCGCAGCCAGGGCGAGCTGGTCCGCGTACACCCCGGCGAGGAATGGCTGTACGTCCTGGAAGGGCGGCTGCGGCTGCACCTGGGAGAGGCCGAGCACCTGCTGGAGCCCGGGGACAGCGCGCACTTCGACTCGCTCACACCGCACCGGATCGGCGCGGCCTCCGCGGGCGGGGCCGGCCTGCTCTTCGTCCACACCCTGCTGCAGAGCAGCCTCGCCGGGCTGTGCCTCGGCGGCGCCACCACGACCGCGCCCACCACGCCCACGCCCATGCCCATGCCCATGCCCACGACCACGCACCACCGATAGCGGAGGAGCCGTACCCATGTCCCAAGCCGAGCAGCACGCGCCCGCGCCCGCGACCGCCACCGAGACCGCGCCCACGACCATACGGGCCCGCTTCGAATCCAAGTTCCCGCGCGGCCTGATCATCCGGCTGATCGCCTACTTGTTCGTCGGTCACCTCTTCGCCTTCTTCGTCTACCTCCTCTTCGTCCTGGGAGGCCAGAACCAGTAGCGGGAGAAGACGGGCGAGTTCAGGCCGCGCGACTCTGGCAACGTCAAGGACCTGTGGCTACCCTCCGCGCATGATTTCCACGGTTGTCTGGGGTACCGGCAACGTGGGCCGTCTGGCGATCCGTGCCGTCGAGGCCCATCCCGCGCTCCAACTCTGCGCAGTCATCGTCCACAATCCAGCCAAGGCCGGCCGCGACGCGGGAGAACTCGGCGGGCTCGACCGCCTGTTGGGGGTCGAGGCCACCGACGACACCGAAGCCGTACTCGCCGCCCGCCCCCGGGCCGTGGTGTACGCCGCGTCCGGAGACATCCGGCCCGACGAGGCACTCGCCGACATCACCCGCGCCGTCCGGTCCGGCGCGGTCGTCGTCAGCCCGGCCCTGTACCCGCTCTACGACCATCGCAACGCCCCGCCCGAGTTCCGCGACCCGGTGCTCGCCGCCGTCGCGGAGGGCGGCGGCTCGCTCTTCGCCTCCGGCGTCGACCCCGGGTGGGGCAATGACGTACTCCCGCTCCTGCTCAGCGGACTCGGCACCACCATCGACGTCATCCGCTGCCAGGAGATCTTCGACTACTCCACCTACGACCAGCCGGACTCCGTCCGCCACCTCGTCGGCATGGGGCAGCCCATGGACTTCGAGCCGATGATGCTCATGCCCTCGATCCCCACCATGGTGTGGGGCGGGCAGATACGGATGATGGCCCGGGCGCTCGGGGTCGAACTCGACGAGATCCGCGAGACGTCGGACCGCCGCGCACTCGACACCACGGTGACCACCAGGACCATGGGAGCGTTCGAGGCCGGCACCCAGGGGGCGATCCGCTTCGAGGTACAGGGCATCGTCGAGGGCGAGCCCCGCATCGTCATCGAGCACGTCACCCGCATCCACGCCTCGTGCGCACCGGACTGGCCCGTGCCGCCCGACGGCGGCGACGGTGCCCACCGGGTCGTCATCGAGGGCCGGCCGCGCATCGAGGTCACCATCGAGGCCACGGACGAGGGCGAGAACCGCTCGGCGGGCGGCAACGCCACCGCCGTCGGCCGCCTCGTAGGCGCCATCGACTGGCTCGTCGAGGCGGAACCCGGACTCTACGACGCCCTCGACATCCCGCTGCGCCCCGCCATCGGCAGACTCGGAAGGAAACAGTCATGAGGATCGACATCCCCGAAGGCCAGCACCCCATCGAGTACGTCTGGGGCGACCTGGTCCCCGGCATCGGCATGGCCGCCGCGAACTTCTCCCTGTCGGTGTACGCCCACACCACCCTGGGCCTGCGCGAGTTCGAGGCGGCCCGGCTGCGCGTCGCGCAGATCAACGGGTGCGTCTTCTGCCTGGACTGGCGCACCGAGCGGGAGGGGGAGAAGGTCGAGGAGGAGTTCTCCGACGCGGTCACCGAGTGGCGTACGACGGACGCGTTCGACGAGCGCACCCGGCTGGCGGCGGAGTACGCCGAGCGGTACACCCTCGACCACCACGGGCTCGACGAGGAGTTCTGGGACCGGATGACCGCGCACTACAGCCAGCTGGAGATCGTGGAGCTGACGATGAGCATCGGGTCCTGGCTCGCCTTCGGCCGGCTCAACCACGTGCTCGGCCTGGACAGTGTCTGCGTGCTGCCCGGGCACTGAGCGGCGACGGGCGCGGCACACAGGCAAAAGGGGCCGTTCGGGAGATCCGAACGGCCCCGGCCGCTGGGGGGAGGACGCGGCTCTACGGAAGGTCGGTGGCGATGATCTTCTCTATGTTGCGTTCGGCGAGTGCCGTGATGGTGACGAAGGGATTCACGCTCGCGTTGCCGGGGATGAGCGCGCCGTCGATCACGTACAGGCCGGTGTAGCCGTGCAGGCGCCCGTAGTTGTCGGTCGCCTTGTTCAGGACCGCGCCGCCGAGCGGGTGGTAGGTGAGGGTGTCGTTCCAGATCTTGTTGCCACCGAACAGGTCGGTCCGGTAGATCGTGCCCTCCTTCGAGTTGATCTTGTCGAAGATCGTCTTGGCCATGGAGATGGACGGCTGCTTCCAGGCGGTCTGCCAGCTCAGCTCGGCCGTGCCCGTCGCCGCGTTCCAGGTGAACTCGGCGCGGTTCGGGTTCTTGGTGATCGACAGGTAGAACGAGGCGTACGTCTCGATCCCGGTGGGGAGCGGTGCGACCTCGGCGAACGCGCCGCCCGCGTCCCAGTTGTCGATGCCCGAACAGGGGATGGTCGACTGGAGCTTGCCGGTCGGGTCCCACAGGTGGTTGGCGCGGCCGCACATGACGTTGCCGTTCTCGCCCCAGCCCTTGCCGACCTCGCCGTTGAGGTTCGGCAGCGCTCCGGTGGCCTTCAGCTTGACCAGGAGCTTGCTGGTGCCGACGCTGCCGGCCGCGAAGAAGACCCGGTCCGCGGTCACCGACTTGGTGGCCACGGTGTCACCGGTGGTGTTGATCTGGTCGATGGTGACCGTGTAGCCGCCTCCCGCCGCCGGGGAGACCGAGGTCACCTTGTGGAGTGCGGAGATGGCGACCCGGCCGGTGGCCTTCGCCTGCGCGAGATAGGTCTGGACGAGCGACTTCTTGCCGGCGTTGTTGCCGTAGAGGATCTCGCCGGCCAGGGCCGACTTGGTGGCGGTGCCGGCGGCCTCCCGCTTCATGTAGTCCCAGTCGTACACGTCGGGTACGAAGGTCCAGGCGAAGCCGGAGCGCTGGGCGTGCTTGCGGCCGACGCGCGAGAACTGGTAGCAGTCGGCGGTGTCGAACCAGGCCGGGTCGATCATGCCGACCCCGAGACCGGCGTTGGCCCTCGGGTAGTAGGTGGAGTACATCTCGTCGGCGTCCACCGAGGGGAGGACGGCGGCGAAGTTCGCGCGCTTGGGCGTGACCGCCATGCCGCCGTTGACCAGCGAACCGCCGCCGACCCCGCGGCCCTGGTAGACCGTGATGCCGGCGAAGTCCTCGGCGTCCAGGATCCCGGTGTACTTCGGGACGTCCTTGTCGATCGGGAAGCCGAGGAAGTTGCTCAGCGGCGCCTTGGTCCGGGTGCGCAGCCAGAAGGACCGGTAGTCCGGGCTGGTCACCTTGGGGAAGATCTTGCCGTCCGAGCCGGGCGTGTCCCAGGACATGCCCATCTCGATCATCTGCACGTCCACGCCGGCCTGCGCCAGCCGCAGGGCCGCCACCGATCCGCCGTAGCCGGTGCCGATGACCAGGGCCGGCACGCGGGCACCGTCGGAGATCGGGCCGGGTGGGGCGGCCGCCTGGGCCGGGGTGATGTGGCCCGCCAGGGCCATGGCCCCGATAACAGAACCTGTTCTACCGAGAAATCCACGACGGGAGATCCCGTTCGAGCTCTTTCTGGACAGCGGTTTATCGCTCATGTGACGTTCCTCACTCGGCGGCAGAATGGGAACGAGTTCTACTGCCGCCCGCGTGTGAAGTCACTACATACGTCTAGGTAACTTTCGGTCGATCACGTGACAGGGGGAGCGGGTACGGGCGCCGGACCCAGCCCCAGACCAGCAGCGACGCGACCGCCGCGAAGGCGCACCAGGTGGAGGCGAATTCCAGCCGCCACAGCGCTGAGCAGGCCAGCGCCCCCACCGCCAGCACCACGCCGAGGGTCCCGAGCCGCCGGTCGCCCCCGAGCAGCAGGGAGCCCAGAGTGGCGAACAGGTAGCCCGTCAGCACCAGCGGCATCCACGGAACATTCACGCCGTAGCCGATGGTGTGGCCCCGGATCTCGGCGGTCACCGGCCGGGTCGCGAGGCAGTACGAGAGCACCGCGGCGGCGGCCAGACCCGCGGCCATGGGCCCCCACAGGCGGCGCCGGACCTCGGGCGCGGCCGCCAGCAGGACCCCGGCCGGCACCCAGAGCGCCAGCAGCGGCAGGGCGATCACCGCCCAGGCCGTGGAGGCCGGGGAGCAGCCGCCGCCGGTGCCCCAGACGGCGGCCTCCATCAGCTGGTGCGTGCCCAGCAGCAACGGCAGCGCGGCGACCGGCAGGTCGCGGGCCCGCCGTACCCGCGCCAGGCACACGATCCCGGCGGCGGAGATGGCCGCGCCCGCCACCAGATCGGCCGTCCCGCTCCAGCACACGGGATCAGCCGGACTCCTCACGGGGTTCGAGCGGCGGGGCCGTCACCGCGCAGTACGTGTGGCACTGCGGGTGGCATGCCTCGGCGGGCGCGGGGGAGCGTACGGTCGCCCAGGCCAGGGCGGCACCGGCCACGAACGCCCCGGTGCACCAGAGCATGGCCCGCCCGAAAGCGGCGTCGAACTGGGTCGCCGAGCGGTACGACTCCGGCCCCATTCCGGACAGCAGCGGCAGCGCCGCCACCGCGAGCAGCCCGGCGACGCGTGCCGCCGCGTTGTTGATGCCGCTGGCCAGGCCCGCCCGGCCGGGATCCACCGACGCGAGCACGGTCGAGGTCAGCGGGGCCACCAGGGCCACGAGGCCCATGCCCATGACGACCATCGCGGGCAGCACGTCCCGTACGTAGGAGGCCTCGGGCCCCACCCGCAGCATCAGCAGCGTCCCGCCCGCACAGAGCAGCGGCCCCACCGTGAGCGGGATGCGCGGCCCGATCCGCTCCCCGAGCTCACCCGAGCGCGCCGACAGGAGGAGCATGAGAAGGGTCGTCGGCAGCATCGCGGCCCCGGCGGCCAGCGCCGAGTAGCCGGAGACCACCTGGAGCTGGAGCACGACGAGGAAGAAGAACCCGCCGATGGCCGCGTACACGCACAGGGTGACGAGGTTGACGGCGGTGAACAGCCGGGACGCGAAGATGTCCGGCGGCACCATCGGATCGGGCCGCCGCCGCTCCACGTAGACGAAGGCGATGCCCAGCAGGACTCCGAGCACCGCCGCGACGATCACTGCCGCCGCTCCCGACCGGGCCTCGATCAGCGCGTAGGTGACCAGCCCCAGGGCGCTCGCACCGAGTGCCGCCCCGGCCACGTCGAACCGCCCGTGCGCCTGCGGGTCCCGCGACTCCGGTACGTGCCGCAGCGCGACCGGCACGCACACCGCGGCCAGCGGAACGTTCAGCAGGAACACCCACCGCCAGCCCGGCCCGTCCACCAGCCAGCCGCCGAGGAACGGTCCCACGGCCGCGCCCACCCCGCCGAGTCCCGACCACAGGCCGATCGCCCGGCCCCGGTCCTCGGCGCGGATGGACGCCTGGATCAGGGCCAGGGAGCCGGGCGCCAGCAGCGCCCCGCCGATGCCCTGCAGGGCCCGGGCGGCGATCAGCACCCCGGCGTTCGGCGCGATGCCGCACAGCAGCGAGCCGACCGCGAACCACACCACGCCGAGCACGAAGATCCGGCGCCGCCCGAAGCGGTCGCTCAGCGACCCGCCGACCAGGATCAGCCCGGCCAGGGTCAGCAGGTAGGCGTTCACCGTCCACTGGAGCACCGCCAGATCGGCGTCGAGATCCTCCCCGATGCGCGGCAGCGCCACGTTCACCACGGTCCCGTCCAGCATGGCCATGGTCGACCCGAGCACGGTGGTCAGCAGGATCCACCGGCCACGCGCGGACGCGATCGGGACACCGGCTCCGGACGGCTCGGCGGGTGCAGTCATGTCTTCAGGCTGGCCCGCGCGGCCGGTACGGGCCACCGGGGCGGGCCGCAGGACGGCCGAAAAGCCCCCCTTGTAATGAGCATGACGTCTCCTTCACCATGACCCGCGCACGTCACGCGCACCCTTCCCGCACAACCCGCACACGGCGTACGAGGAGACAACACGTGGCTCAACGCGACAACCGGTCCCCACGAGCCTTACGGCCCACAAGGTCGGCAAGGCCCGCACGGTCCTTACGCACGGCGCTCGCCGCCCTCACCTCGGTCCTGCTCCTGCCGATCGGCGCGGGCGTCGCCGCGGCCGCGCCGGACCCCGGCCCCGCCGCCCCGACCGCGGCCGAGCGCAAGATCGAACCGGGGCTCCGTGCCCAGCTCGACGAGTCCGCCAAGGCGGCCTTCTGGGTCTACCTCGACAGCGCCGCCGACCTCACCGCCGCGGGGAAGCAGCAGACCCGCGCCGCCAAGGCCGAAACGGTTCTGCGGATCAAGAAGGACCACGCCGCGCGCAGCCAGGCCGAGGTCGTCAAGGCCCTGCAGGGCGCCGGCGCCGAGTACACCTCGTACTGGATCGTGAACGCCGTGCGCGTCGTCGGCAGCCAGAAGCTCGCCGGGACCCTCGCCCAGCGCCCCGAGGTCGCCCGGATCGACGCCGACGACAAGGTCGCCCTCCCCAAGCCCACCGAGGGCAAGCGGGAGAAGGCCGTCGCCGACGCGATCGAGTGGAACATCGACCGGATCAAGGCCCCGCAGGTCTGGGACCAGGTCGGGGTGCGCGGCGAGGGCATCGTCGTCGCGAACATCGACAGCGGCGTGGACTACACCCACCCGGCCGTGAACAACCAGTACCGCGGCAAGAAGGCGGACGGCACGTACGACCACGCCTACAACTGGTTCGACCCGGCCGGCGTGTGCACCACCGCGGCACCGTGCGACAACAACGACCACGGCACCCACACCATGGGCACGATGGTCGGCGACGACGGCGGCGCCAACAAGATCGGCGTGGCCCCCGGCGCCAAGTGGATCGCGGCCAAGGGCTGCGAGTCGAACTCCTGCTCCGAGGCCTCCCTCCTCGCCTCGGGTCAGTGGATCGTCGCCCCGACCGATCCGAGCGGCCAGAACCCGCGGCCCGACCTCGCCCCGCACATCGTCAACAACTCCTGGGGCGGGAGCGGCGGCGACACCTGGTACCAGCAGGTCGTCGACACCTGGCGGGCCGCCGGCATCTTCCCGGCCTTCTCCAACGGCAACGCCGGCCCGAGCTGCAACACCGCCGGCTCGCCCGGCGACTACGCCAGCTCCTACAGCTCCGGCGCCTTCGACATCAACAACGCGATCGCGTCCTTCTCCTCGCGCGGCGCCGGCCCCGGCGGCATCGTCAAGCCGAACATCGCCGCCCCCGGCGTGAACGTCCGCTCCTCCGTCCCCGGCGGCGGATACGAGGCCTTCTCCGGCACCTCGATGGCCTCACCGCACACCGCGGCCGCCGTCGCCCTGCTCTGGTCGGCCGCACCCGCCCTGGAAGGCGACATCGCGCAGACCGAGTCGCTCCTGGACGGCACCGCCCTGGACACCGACAGCAGCCAGTGCGGCGGCAACGCCGCCGACAACAACGTCTTCGGAGAAGGCCGCCTCGACGTCCTCGCCGCCGTGACCGCCGCCCCGCGCGGCGCCATCGGCGCCCTCGGCGGCACCGTACGCTCCGGCGACCAGCCCGTCGCGGGCGTGAAGATCACCGCCGACGGCCCGATCGACCGTACGGCCACCACCGCGGCCGACGGCAGCTACCGCTTCGCCTCCCTCTCGGTCGGCGACTACACCCTGACCGCCGCCAAGTTCGGCTACGGACAGCAGACCGCGACGGCCACGGTGACCGAGAACGGCACCGCCACCGGCGACTTCACGCTCACCCAGGCCGCCTCCGGCAAGCTCACCGGCACCGTCTCCTCAGCCGCCGGCCCCGCCGCGGGCGCCTCCGTCACCATTGCCGACACCCCGGTGACCGCGACCGCCGACGCCCAGGGCCGCTTCGAGGTCACCCTGCCGCACGGCACGTACGACGTGAACGCCACCCACGCCTCCCGCTGCGTCACCGGCGGCACGGCGAAGGTCACCGTCGCCGGCGACGCCACCGTCGCGGTGAACCTGCCCGAACGCACCGACGGCTACGGCTACGCCTGCGCCGCCGCGGGCGACCGCCCGTACGCCGAGGGCAACCGCCAGCTCGCGCTCACCGGTGACAACACCACCGAGCGCGTCGACCTGCCCTTCCCGCTGCCCCTGTACGGCAAGACGTACGGCCAGGCCTGGATCGGCACCAACGGCACCGTCAGCTTCGGCGGCAACAACACCGGCGACATCAACGGGGACCTCCCGAGCACGGCCACGCCCAACGCGGCCCTGTACCCGTTCTGGGACGACCTCGTCGTCGGCGCCGCGGGCAGCGGCTCCGGCGTCTTCACCGGAGTCACGGGCACCGCTCCGCACCGCAGCTACGTGATCGAGTGGCGCCAGGTGTCCCACTGGTCGGCGCAGGCCGACAAGTTCTCCTTCTCGGCCACGATCGGCGAGGACGGCACCGTCTCCTACTCCTACAAGGGGACCGGCGGCACCGGCATCAAGGGCGGCTCCACGGCCACCGTCGGTGTCGAGAACGCGGCAGGCACCGACGCCTTCAAGTACTCCTTCAACACCGCGGTCATCACGGACGGCCTCTCCATCGCCTTCCGCACCACCAAGAGCGGTGTGGTGGCCGGCCGGGTGCTCGACGCCAACGACGGCAACGGCGTCGCGGGCGCCACGGTGACCGTCGGCACGGGCGACACGGCGGTGTCCGCCACCACGGCCGCGGACGGCGGATACGTCGTCCAGAGCCCGTCGGGCTCGCTCCCCGTCTCACTGGCGGCACCCCAGTACGAGTCCGCCACGGCGACGGTGAACGTCAAGGCCGCCGACGTCACGGCGGTCACACAGTCCCTGCGCACCGGAAAGGTGACGGCGTCCAAGCCGTCCCTGGAGGTCGTCCTCCCGGCGAACCAGCAGCGGACCCGGACCCTGGACCTGACCAACCCGGGCCTCGGCACGGAGTTCACGGTGTCCGAGGACGCGACCTGGCTGACCGCGACACCGGCGACCGGCACCCTCGCGACCGGCGCGAAGACCCCGCTCACCCTTTCGGTCGACACGACCGGACTGACCCCGGGCGCGGTCCTGACCACCGACCTGAAGATCACCTCGGCGAGCGGCCGGACCCCGGTGCTCTCCGTCCCGGTCAAGGTCGTCGTCCCGCGCTACCAGGTCGGCCTGGACGCGGGATCCGGCTACACCACCACGGACGGCCTGGGTGACGCCTGGTCCCCGGACCGCAAGTACACGCCCGGCTCCTACGGCTACCAGGGCAACAGCACCGTGGAGGCCACCGGCCGCACCATCGCCGGCACGGACGAGCAGCGGCTGTTCCGCAACGCCCGTGAGGGCATGTACGAGTACCGCTTCGACAACGTGCCGAACGGTTCCTACACGGTGGAGCTCGGCTTCGCGGAACTCTCCTCCACCAAGCCCAACAAGCGCGTCTTCGACGTCCTGGCCGAGGGCACGCAGGTCCTGCCCTCCCTGGACATCTCCCTGGAGGCGGGCACGTACAAGGCCCTGACCCGCACGTACACGGTCACGGTCACGGACGGGGTCCTCAACGTCCGCTTCGTCACGCACAGCGGATTCGGCAAGCCCCTGCTGAACACCCTGCGGGTGACCGACCGCCCGGACAAGAGCCAGCCCGGCCGGTAGAACACGGGGGCGGGGTGCCTACGGGCGCCCCGCCCCTTCCTGCTGCGGGGGACGGGGGCAGGAGGTAGGGGGCACGGGCGCATTCGGGTGGCCGGAGCGCGGACTCCGCGGCGGCCTGCCGGGAGGCCGCCGCCGGGCTCGTTAACCTGGGGGACCATGACCTCCCTGTGCGACCAGGCCACCGCCGTCCGGGCCCTCGTGGAATCCGCCGACCCCGGGGCGGTGTGGGCTGTCGGCGGACCCGAGGGGCCGCAGGCGGGTTCGGACGGCGGGCACCCCGCCGACGCCGCCTTCGACGTGGACGCCCTCAGCGGCGTCCTCGCGCTCTGGCCGGTCATCGGCAGCCTCGTCGACGAGGGGGCGCTGCGGCTGCACACGCCGCTCGCCGCCTACGGGGACACGGCCGCCGAGGGCGTCCCCGCCGGGACCACCGCCCACCACCTCCTCACGCACCCGGGCGGCACCGCCACCCTCACCCACCTCACCCGCCTCGCCGAGCAGCTCTCCGGCAGCCCGCTCGCCGACCTCGCGGCCACCCGGGTCTGGCACCCCCTGGGCATGACCGGCACCCGCTTCGCCGACGGCACCCTCCGCGCGCCCTTCGCCGACCTCGTCCGCTTCCTGTGCCGCCTCCTGGATCCGGTGGATCCGGTGGATCCGGTGGATCCGGTGGACCCATCGGACCCGGCGGGCATCAGCCGCGCCTGGACCAGCGAGTCGCTCCGGATCCGCACCGGTGAACTCACCCCCGCCCGCGGCCTGCTCTGGGACCCCGCCCCGCACGGGGTCTGGACCCACCGCGCCCCGCAGGACGGTGGCGCGGCCCTCTGGGTCTCCCCCCGCCACCGCCGCTGGGCCGTCCTCCTGCCGACCGCCGGGCGAGGCATGTCGCGCACCGCCTTCCGTGAAGCGGCCTTCGCGCCAACTACCGCTGAATGAAAGGGAGTTGTGTGAGATCCTGAAGGCCGTCCCCAGGAGGCCGCGGCCGTATGAAGAAGACCCGACGGCGCGACCGGGACGTACCCGGGCCGTCTTCCCCGTGGGACGAGATCGCACCGGGCCTGTGGATGGGCGGCCACTACTGGACCGACCCGGCCGGTGAGTTGTGGCCCGTCGTCGTGGAGGACGAGTTCGACCTCGTCATCAGCCTCTTCACCCGGACCGGCCACGGCCCGGGACCACGGGCCGAGCACGTCGTGGCAAAGATGCCGGACGCCGCGCTCACCCCCGACCAGCTCCACACCGTCCAGCGTCTCGCCCGCACCGCGGGACTGGCCCTCGACTCGGGCCTCACCACACTGGTCCGCTGCCACTCGGGCTACAACAGGTCCGGCCTCGTCGTCGCCCAGTGTCTCGTCGACCGGGGGCTGACACCCGCCGAGGCCATCGCCCGTGTGCGCCGCGGCCGCTCGCCATGGGCCCTGCACAACGAGGCCTTCACCTCCTACCTCGCCGCCGGGCTGGACATCGCGGCGCTGCTGGTCGGGCTGGACCCCTGACGTGGTCCTCGGAGCGCGGAGTGCGCAGGTGGGACGTACGGTGATGCCGTTGTCGCCGAGCGTTGTCGCTCCCGCCGCGGAGGTGCACGGATGCGTACGGTCCAAGGGGCCGCCCTCGATGGGCTCCGAGCCCGGGTACGGGCCCTCGCCGCCCGCCGCCGCCCCGAGCGAGCCGGTCGGTCACCCCGCGGTGAGGCACCGCTCGCGGACCGCGGGCCGGCCGTGCCGGGGCTGGGCGCGGGAGCCCCCGGCCGGCGGACACCCGTAAAGGAATCGCTGCGGTACGCGGCCCCCGCCCCGGCCCCGGCCGCGGAAAGCACCGCCCGGGCGGCCCTCGCCGGCTTCGGCGTCCTGCTGCGCGGACTGACCCGGCCCCGCCCCGGCGAGGTGCGCACCTCCGCCGCCGCGCTGCGTGCCCTGCGCGCACGCCACGGGGACGCGCCCGCCCTGGTCCGCACCCGCTCCGGGCGGACCGTCCTCGTCCTCCTCGACCCGCAGGACCTGCGCCGCTTCTACGCCGAACCCGTCAGCGTCCTCGCGGCCGCCCCGCCGGACAAGTGCCGGGGCCCGAACCCCGCGGAGCCCGCCGACTCCGGCTGCTCCCGCGGCGAACTCCGTGCGGAGCGACGCGAGGTCAGTGCCGAGGTGCTGGCCACGGGCCGGCCGGTGCACCCCTCCTGCGGGCCCTTCCTCGCGGCCCTCGCGGAGGAGGCCCGGCACCTGACCGCCTCCGCCCCCGCGACCGGCACCTTCGCCGCCGCCTCCACCACCGCCGTCACCCTCGACCTCGCCCGCGCCCGGTACGCCGTGCACCGCGCCGCCCGGCGGATCGTGCTCGGCGACGCGGCAGCCGCGGACGAGGAGCTGAGCGGATGGCTCACCCAGCTGCGCGCGGAGAGCAGGAGTTCGCGCGGCGGCCGGGTGCGCTCTGTGCGCTCCGTGCGCTCCGTGCACGACAAGGCCCGCGCCCGCATCGAGGACTACGCCGCCCGGGCCGACGGCGACACCCTCGTCGGGCGGGCCGCCCGCCACGCCGATCCGAGCGGCACCCTCGACCCCGTCGGCCAGGCCCAGCACTGGCTGCTGGCCATGGACGCCGTCCCGGACACCCTGCTGCGCACCCTGCTCCTGCTCGGAGCGCACCCCGCGGAGCAGGACCTGGCCACGGCCGAGGCGGCCGCCGAAGCCGCCGCCGGTGCGGACCGGGGCGAACTGCCCCGGCTGCGGGCCTGCGTGCGGGAGTCCCTGCGGCTGTACCCGGTGGTGCCCGACCTGATCCGCGTCACCCGCGCCGAGACCGAATGGCGGGGCGTGCGCTACCCGGCCGGCACCTCGGTGCTGGTGCCCGCCGCGTTCCATCAGCGCGACCCCGAACGGGTACCGGCCGCGCACGTGTTCGTGCCCGGCCGGTGGAAGAACCCGGGCGCGGACCAGGACATCCGGATGGCGCCCTTCAGCCACGGCGGAGGCCGCTGCCCGGGCGACCAGCTGGGCCTGATGGCCACCGCCGCGCTCTGCGCCGAGGTGCTGCGCGGCCATCGGGTCACAGGCACCCGGCCGGTGCTGGACCCGGTGGGACCGCTGCCGGCGACGCTCGATCCGCAGGGCATCCGGCTCAGGCTCACCCGCCGCTGAGGGCGCTCCGGCGCCCGGCCCGGTCCCGTTCGCACCGGACTTGTCCGACTCCGATCCAGACTCCTCCAGACTCCGACCTTGTCCGACTCCGATCCGTCCCCGTCCGTCCCCGCCCGTCCGTGCCCGACCCGGTCCGACCCGGCCCGTCCCCGCCCGTCCCCGCCCGACCCTGTCCGTCCCGAGCCCGTGCCGAACCCCACGAGGATCACATGCCCGACGCCGCGACCTCCGCGTCCACCGCCCCGGACATCGACCTGCTCGACGCCCCGTGCCGCGCCCTCGCCGAGGCCGCCGACGCGGTCGGTGAGGCCGCCCGCCACGCCTCCGGCCTGGCGTTCGGCGCCCGGCTGCCCGCGGCCGCCCTCGCTCGGGGCGGCCGCGTCCGGCTCGGCTGGCGCACCCTGCTGCGTACGCTCACCGACCCGTCGGGGCTCGGCTGGGCCCCTCGCGGCCGGGGGGTGGCCCGCGCCGGGCGGCTCGCGGGAATCCTGGCGGGCCGGGAGAGTCTCGCGATCAGCATCGCCGTCTGCGGGCTGAAGGCCCGGATCCGGGCCGCGAGCGCGGGCCGGCCCGAACTGTTCGACGATCCCGGCGCGGCCGCGGTCCTGGGCGCCGTCGGAGCGGGCCGCCAGGGCGAGGCCGTCCGGCTGTTCCGCGCCATCATGCGCGAGCGCGGCGCCGAGCACGCCTTCGCGCTGCTGGCCCCGTCCTTCGCCGACATCCTCGCCTGGCACGCGCTCACCGACGCGAACCCCTTCAACGACCACGCCGGCTGGCAGGTCGCCACCGGCCGGGCCGAGACCGCCGAACCGGTCCTCGGACTCGGCGCCGCCTTCTGGGCCTTCTGCGACCGGGGTCCGGCGCAGCCCGAAGGGCCGGCCACGACGGGGGCCGCGCCCACCCCCGGCCCGGCCCGCCGCCGGGTCACGTACCGGCCGCCCCGGCCGGCGCCGCTGCCGCCGGACGCCGGCCTCGGCGGCCACGCCGCCGCGCTGCGCACGCACGCGGTCCGGCTGCGGGTCGCGGCCATGACGCCCGGGTGGCAAGGCCAGGAGAACGAGGCCCTGCGGGCCGAGGTCACCAGGCTCGCGGCGCGCTGCGCAACGGCGGCGGGCGGGCTCGCGCTGGCCGCCGCCCAGCTACAGGACCAGTGACAGCAGCAGCACGAGGCCCAGGCCGACCACCGAGATGATGGTCTCCATCACCGACCACGTCTTCAGGGTCTGACCGACGGTCATCCCGAAGTACTCCTTGACCAGCCAGAAGCCGGCGTCGTTGACATGGCTGAAGAACAGCGAGCCGGCCCCGATGGCCAGGACCAGCAGTGCGGTCCCGGTGGTGGACATGTCCGCCGCGAGCGGAGCCACCAGCCCGGCCGCCGAAATGGTGGCCACCGTCGCCGACCCGGTGGCCAGACGGATGGCCACGGCGATCAGCCAGGCCAGCAACAGGGTCGGCACGGCCCAGTTCTTGGACACGTCAAGGATCATCTGACCCACGCCGACGTCGATCAGCGTCTGCTTGAAGCCACCGCCCGCACCCACGATCAGCAGGATGCCCGCGATCGGGGCCAGGGACCTGTCCACCGTGGCCGAGATCCGGTCCCGGGTGAAGCCGGCCGCCCGGCCGAGCGTGAACATGCCCACGAGGACGGCCGCGAGCAGCGCGATCATCGGGGAGCCCGCGACATCGGTCACGCGCTGCACCGGGTCGGCGGGGTCGTCGACCACGATGTCGACGAGGGCCTTGACGAGCATCAGTGCCACCGGGAGCAGCACGGTGAACACCGTGGCCCCGAACCGGGGGCGGTGTTCCGACTCGGCCGAGGGGCGCTCCGTGATCATGAGCTCCGGCGCCGGGATGTCCACCCACCGCGCCGCGTAACGGGAGAACAGCGGCCCGGCGATGATCACGGTCGGGATCGCCACGAGCACCCCGAGCCCGAGGGTGACCCCGAGGTTCGCGTGGAGCGCGTCGATGGCGACGAGGGGTCCGGGGTGCGGCGGGACCAGCCCGTGCATCACCGACAGGCCGGCCAGCGCCGGGATGCCGATCCGCATCAGGGAGTAGTTCCCCCGCTTGGCGACCAGCAGCACCACCGGGATCAGCAGCACGATGCCGACCTCGAAGAAGAGCGGCAGCCCGATCACCGAGGCGATCAGCACCATCGCCCACGGCATGGCCCGGCCCTTGGCGCGGGCGAGGATCGTGTCCACGATCTCGTCCGCGCCGCCCGAGTCCGCCAGCAGCTTGCCGAGGATCGCGCCGAGCGCGATCAGTACGCCCACGCCCGCGACCGTGGCACCGAGTCCGGCGGTGAAGCTCGCGATCGTCTTGGCCAACGGTGCGCCGGCGAAGACCCCGAGGACCAGCGAGCCGATCGTCAGGGCCAGGAAGGCGTGGAGTTTGAAGCGGGTGATGAGCAGGACTATGACGGCTATGCCCGCGAGGACGGCTATCCCCAGCTGGGTGTTCCCGGCCGAGGTGATCGGTCCGGTGGCGGCCGCTGCCAGAGTCTCGACGCTGAGACCGGTCACGGTGCGGATTCCTCAGTTCTCGTGTGCGGGGAGTCGACGCAGGGCGGCCAGCGCCCGTTCGGTGATGTCTTCCGGGGACCCGGACACGTGGACCACGACGCCGAGTTCGTCGTCCTGGAGCGGCTCCAGTATGGCGAACTGCGAGTCCAGCAGGGCGGTGGGCATGAAATGGCCCTTGCGCTCCGCCATGCGCCTCTCGATCAGCGGGCGTTCACCGGCGAGGTGGACGAAGACGGCCCCGGGGGCGGCGGCGCGCAGCCGGTCGCGGTAGGCGCGCTTGAGGCAGGAGGCGGCGATCACACCGCCGCCCAGGCCGGCGCGGTTGCGGATCCACTCGCCGATGGCGTCGAGCCACGGCCACCGGTCCGCGTCGTCCAGCGGGATGCCGGCCGACATCTTTGCGACGTTGGCCGCCGGGTGGAAGGCGTCGCCCTCCGCGTACGGAATGCCGAGGGCCTCGGCGAGCAGTTGCCCCACGGTCGTCTTGCCCGTACCGGCCACGCCCATCACCACAATGACGCGCTGGGTGCTCACGCCTACCTCGCTGTCCTCGTCGACATCGGTTCGTGTGGCACCACTGAAGCGCATTAAGTACTACGTATTCAAGCTTCACGTCGGAAACGTCACATTTTTTGTCGGTGGAAGCGTCACCGTACGCTTACGTCATGACCACCGAAGGCAGTCCCGGCCAGGGGTCCGGGCTCCACACCCACGTGCTGGACACCCTCGGCCTCGCGATCACGGCGGGGGAGTACCTCCCGGGCGGCGTCCTGCGCACCGACGAGATCGCCGAACGCTTCGACGCCTCCCGCACGGTCGTACGGGAGGTCGTCCGGGTCCTGGAGTCGATGCACCTGGTCGAGTCCCGCCGCCGGGTCGGTGTCATCGTGCGCCCCACCGGCGAGTGGAACGTCTACGACCCGCGCGTGATCCGCTGGCGGCTGGCCGGCACCGACCGGCCCCGGCAACTGCGGTCCCTCACCGTGCTGCGCTCCGCGATCGAGCCGGTCGCGGCCGGGCTCGCCGCGACGCTGGCCACACCGGAGCAGTGCGCCGAACTCACCGAAGCGGCCCTCGGCATGGTCCGCACCTCGCGCGGCCACCAGCTGGAGGGCTATCTGCGGCACGACATCGCCTTCCACCGCGTCGTGCTGAACGCCTCCGGCAACGAGATGTTCGCCCGCCTCGGGGACGTCGTCGCGGAGGTCCTGACCGGACGCACCGAGCACGCGGTGATGTTCCACGACCCCGACCCCGCCGCCGTCACCCTGCACGTCCAGGTCGCCGAGGCGGTCCGCGAGGGCGACGCGGCGCGCGCCGAGGCACTGACCCGCCGGATCGCGGTGGGCGCGCTGGAGGAACTGGACGTCCTCGCGCCCTGAGCGCCGTACCGCGGCACGGAAGAGGCGGCCGCGGCACGGAATGCGCCAGAGCTCCTTCCGGGGGCCGGGTGGCCGGCCCTCAGACATCGAGCGCGGCGAGTTCGAGCGCGCCGAGCCGATCCGGTTCCGCCACGATGTCGATCTCGGTGATCAGGCCGTCCTCGATCGTGAAACCGAGCACCAAGAACAGGCGTCCCAGCGGGGCCATCGCCAGGCCGACCCTTCCGCCGACCAGGGCCGGCGCCGTGGACCGGGCCCGCTGCATCGCCGCCATCGCACCCGTGGCGACGGTGACGGCGCCGCGGATGAGGATCGGGGCAGTGGTGGGTCCGACGGCCTTGTCGGCCCGGAGCACCACGTCGGGGTGGAGCAGGGTGACGAGCGCGTCGAGGTTCCCGCCGCGGGTGGCGGCGAGGAAGGCGTCCACGACCCGGCGCTGCAGGGCCAGATCGACCTCAGGCACCAGCGGCGCCCCCTTGACCCGGCGCCGGGCGCGGCTGGCGAGCTGACGGGTCCCCGCCGGGGATTTCCCGATCATCGGGGCGATCTCGTCGAAGGGCACGGCGAACAGGTCGTGCAGCACGAACGCGAGCCGCTCGGCCGGTGCCAGCTGGTCGAGCACCACCAGCAGCGCCAGCCCGACCGAGTCGGCCAGCAGGGCTTCCTGCTCGGGGTCGACGGTGTCCGCACGGCTGACGGCGGGGTCGGAGGGATACGCCTCCATGGGGTCCTCGCGCCGGGATTCGCGCGAGCGCAGCATGTTCAGGCAGACGCGCGACACGACCGTCGTCAGCCAGCCCCCGAGGTTCTCGACATCGCTGACGTCGGAGCGGTGCAGGCGCAGCCAGGCCTCCTGGACGGCGTCATCGGCTTCGGCGAGCGAGCCGAGCATGCGATAGGACACCGCTCTCAGATGAGAGCGGTGCTCTTCGAAGCGTTCTGTCAGCCCTGAATTCCCGTCCACCGGTCCCCCATGTCGATTGCTCACACCGGAGCATCAAAATAGATCACAGGGAAAAGGCCCTGGTGAGGGGGGAGTTGACGGCGACCCCGGCCGGGGACCGGCCAGGCCGGACGACTGCTGGATAATGGCCCCCGAACAGCAGAAGCGAGTGGAGACGCCGGATACACAGCGTGGTCCGGCAGGAGAGGGAGCCCCCGATGGACGTGCAGCACTTCGAGCGGATCACCGCATTCATCGAGGCGCGGCTCACCCCGCTGTTCGACGAGGCGACGGGCAGCGAACACGGCTTCGCCATGGACGACACCTCCCGCGCCCTGCGTGCGCTGCGCAACTCCGTCCTGGAGGCCTCCGCCATCAAGGGCCTCATCGGGAAGCGGGAATCCGCCGAACCGGCCATGCGCCGCGTCATCGACCAGTCGGTGGAGCACAACTGGGACGTACTGCGCGGCATCGCCCGCCAGTGGGAGGACCACGCCGACTTCCGCCACGAGTTCAAGCACCACGCGTGGGAGCTCGACCACCACCACGCCGCCGCGGAGGCCTGACCTCACCACGGCGGTTCGAGGGCTCCGCGCGCGGCGACGGCCGCGCGCAGGAGCTCTGCCGTGGCGGCCTGCTCCGCGGGCGACGGCGACAGGACCCCGTTCTCGGTCATCAGGGAGTGGAACTGCTGCCGCTCGTACGGCACCCCGGGCGGCAGCGCCGCGATGTGCCAGTGCAGGTGGGCGTTGCCCTGTTGGCTCCCCAGCGCGTACAGGTAGGTCCGCTCGCTGTCGAAGACGTCCTCGACAGCGAGCGCGACCTCCCGTACGACGAGCATCAGCCGCGTGTAGGCCGCCGGGTCCAGATCGCGCACGGCGTGCTCGATGTGCGCCTTGGGCGCCACCAGGACCTTTCCGGGGAGCGTGGGCCAGCGGTCGAGGAAGGCCACGTGGTGCTCGTCCTCGAAGACGCTCTCGTGCGCGTAGTCGGGATGCCCGGCGAGGAAGGCGCAGACGAAGCACGGCCCACCGCGCGTCCGTTCGACGTAGGCCTCGAGATCCATCGGTTCACGGTCCATCGGCATCGGCATCGGCATGGGTGTCGGCATCGGTGCATCCTCCCACCCGGCCCCCCACCCGGAACGCGCATTGCGCCTGCGCGCCCGGGAGTGGCCCCGCAGGGTGCGGGGACCAAGGGCAAGGCGCTTTCCCGACCACGGTCGCGCCCTGCCCTCGGCGGAAGGTCCAACAAGCGTCCCCGGAAGAGACGGACTAGGCGGGTTCCGCCGACTTGCGGGGCGTGGTCTGCTGGACCGCCCAGCCGTTGCCGTCGGGGTCGGAGAAGTAGACGAAGGAGCCCCACGGCAGGTCCTGGATCTCCGTCACCTCCACCCCCCGGCCGCGCAGATCCTCGTACGCCTCCTCGATGTCGGTGACGACGACCTGCATGTTGTCCAGTGACCCCGGGGTCATGCGGGTCAGCCCCTTGCCGATCGCGATCGAGCAGGCCGAGCCCGGCGGGGTCAGCTGGACGAAGCGGATGTCCTCGCTGACGGTGACGTCGTGGTCGGCGTTGAAGCCGAGCTTCTCGTAGAAGGCCTTGGCCCGGTCCACGTCGGTGACGGGGACGGCGACGAGCTCCAGTTTGATGTCCATCAGAGCATCATGCTCCCGACACCGGTGCCTCGCCGCCCGACACCGCGAACTGGGTGCGGTACAGCTCCTCGTACCGCCCGCCCGCCGCCAGCAGCCCGGTGTGCGTGCCCCGTTCCACGATCCGGCCGTCCTCGACCACCAGGATCAGGTCCGCCGCCTGTACGGTCGACAGCCGGTGCGCGATCACCACCGCGGTCCGCCCCGCCAGGGCCTCGCCCAGCGCCTCCTGCACCGCGGCCTCCGAGGTGGAGTCCAGGTGTGCGGTGGCCTCGTCGAGGATCACCACCCGCTGCCGGGCCAGCAGCAGCCGCGCGATGGTCAGCCGCTGCCGTTCCCCGCCCGAGAGCCGGTAGCCGCGCTCCCCGACCACCGTGTCCAGTCCGTCCGGCAGCGAGGCGACGAGCCCGTCCAGCCGCGAGCGCCGCAGGGCCTCCCAGATCTCCTCCTCGGAGGCCTCCGGGCGGGCCAGCAGCAGGTTGGCGCGTACCGACTCGTGGAAGAGGTGCCCGTCCTGGGTGACCATGCCGAGCGTCTCGCGGATCGAGTCGGCCGTGAGGTCCCGTACGTCGATCCCGCCGAGCCGGACCGCGCCCGCGTCGGCGTCGTACAGCCGCGGCAGCAGCTGCGCGATGGTCGACTTGCCGGCGCCGGACGAGCCGACCAGGGCGATCATCTGGCCCGGCTCGGCCCGGAAGGACACCTCGTGCAGCACCTGCGTACCGCCCCGGGCATCCAGGGTGGCGACCTCCTCCAGGGAGGCGAGCGAGACCTTGTCGGCGGCCGGGTAGCCGAAGGAGACCCGGTCGAACTCCACGGCCACCGGCCCCTGCGGCACCCGGCGGGCGTCCGGCTTCTGCGCGATGAGCGGCTTCAGGTCGAGGATCTCGAAGACCCGCTCGAAGCTCACCATCGCGCTCATCACCTCGACGCGGGCGCCGGCCAGCGCGGTCAGCGGGGCGTACAGGCGGGTCAGGAGGAGGGCGAGGGCGACGACGGAACCGGCGTCCAGGGAACCGCGCAGGGCGTAGAACCCGCCCAGTCCGTACACGAGCGCGAGAGCCAGCGCCGAGACCAGGGTGAGGGCCGTGATGAAGGCCGACTGGGCCATCGCCGTACGGATCCCGATGTCCCGCACCCGCGCCGCCCGGGCCGCGAACTCCGCGGACTCGTCGGCGGGCCGCCCGAAGAGTTTGACCAGCGTCGCGCCGGGGGCGGAGAACCGCTCGGTCATCTGGGTGCCCATCGCGGCGTTCAGCGCGGAGGCCTCCCGCTGCATCGCCGCCATCCGCGCCCCCATCCGGCGGGCCGGCAGCACGAACACCGGCAGCAGCACCAGCGCCAGCAGGGTGATCTGCCAGGAGATGCCGAGCATCACGGTGAGGGTCAGCACCAGGGTGACGGTATTGGCGACCACCCCCGACAGGGTGTTGCTGAAGGCCCGCTGGGCGCCGATCACATCGTTGTTGAGGCGGCTGACCAGGGCCCCCGTCCGGGTCCGGGTGAAGAAGGCGACCGGCATCTGCTGGACGTGGTCGAAGACCGCCGTCCGCAGATCCAGGATCAGCCCCTCACCGAGGGTGGCGGAGAGTCTGCGGGTCAGCAGTCCGAGCCCGGCCTCCGCGACCGCGATCAGCGCGATGAGCAGGGCCAGCCGGGTGACCGCGGAGCTGTCGCGGTTGTCCACGATGGCCGTGACGACCCGGCTGGCGAGCACCGGGGTGGCCACCGCGAGCAGCGCGGTCACCACACTCAGCAGGAGGAAGAGGGTGAGCCCGCGGCGGTGCGGACGGGCGAAGGAGGCGACGCGGCGCAGACCGGCCCGGGAGAGCGTGCGACGGTCCTGCTGGGCGTTGATCGCGCTGTGCAGCGAGGTCCAGGCGGTGACTTCCATGTCCATGACCCGAACGCTAGGACCTCAACCAAACTTCAGGTCAAGCATCCGGTCCGGGATCGCCCGCACGGGGCGCCAACTCCCGCCCGCACGAGCGATTTTGCCGACCCCCGTCCGTTGTCGGTGCCCGGTGGCATCATCGGTCCATGACGCAGGGATCCGAGTCCGTACGCTTCGGCAAACGAACCACCGACACCGTCCTGCACCGCTTCGAGCAGTGGGCCCGGGACACCCCCGGGGCCCGTGCGCTCATCGCCGGCCCGGACGGCCTCACCTACGGGGAACTGGACGCGCGCGCCGACCGGCTGGCGCACCGTCTGCTCGCCTCCGGCCCGCTGCCGCCCGGCGCACTCGTCGCCGTGGGCACCGCCCGGCAGACCGAACTGGTCGTCGCCCTCCTCGCCGTCCTCAAGGCCGGCGGGTCCTACACCGTCATCGACGTGGAGAGCCCGCGCTCCGGGCGCCGGCAACTGGCCGCGGCCGAGCCCCTCGTCCTGCTCACCGATGCCGCCCGGCATGCCGCCCTCGACAACGGCGGCGGCCCTCGGGTGATCCGGCTCGACGCGGACGCCACGGCGATCGGCGGGCCGCGCACCGAACAGCCGGCGGACCGGCCCGCGGACGCGCTCACAGACGTGCCCGCCGGCGCGCCCGCGGATCCGCCCGCGGACCGGCTTCCCGGCGCGGTCCCGCCGCCCGGCCGCACCGCAGCGGTTCTGTTCACCGGGGCGGCCGAGCCGCGCGCGGTCCCCGTGAGCCACGGGATGCTCCTCGCCGCCCACGAGGGCTGGGCCGAGGTGGCCCGGCCGACCGCGCAGGACCGGCACCTGTTCACCGTCGGACCGGACGTCACCGCCTTCGCCGCGGGCTGGACCCGGGCCCTGTGCTCGGGCGGCGCCCTCGTGCTGTCCCCGCGTTCCGCCTGGAAGCCCGAGGACATCCGCGCGGCCGTCGAGACCGGCCGCGTCACCGTGCTGCACACCGACCCGGCCGGCGCTGCCCGGCTGCTGATCGAGGACGCCGAACGGGGGAGCCTCACCCCGGCCGCCCATCTCCGGGCCGATCCGGCCTGCCGGTCCCTGCGGCTGCTCGCCGTCTCGGGCGGCCGCCTCTACCTCGACGAGCAGGCGACCCTGCAGGTCCGGCTGCGCCCCGGCGCGCGCGTGCTCAACGTCTACGGCTCCGCGGAATGCGCCGGCATCGGCACCTGGTTCGAACTGCCGCAGCTGCCCCACCCGTTGGACGACCCGGAACAGATCTCCCTGCTCGGCACCGCGTTCCCCGGCTTCCGGGCCGAGGTGCACGGCGGGGAGATCCGCCTCGTCCCGCCGGACGGCGCCGACGCTATACCGACCGGCGACCTCGGCCTCCTCCGCGAGGACGGGCTGCTGGAGTACGGCGGCCGGATCCGGGACCGGATCACCCTGCCCGGCGGCCGCCGACTCGACCCGTACCCCGTCGAATCCGCCATCCGCAGCCACGAGGGCATCGGCGCGGTCATCCTGAAGGGGGTCGACGGCCCGCGCGGCCCGCGGCGGCTCGTCGCGTACGTGGCCCCACCGCCCGGCGGGCCGACCGGGGCGGCCAGGGCCCCGCTGCCGGACATCGAGGAGCTGCGCGACCACCTGGCGGGCAAGGTGCTCCGCGAGGAGTCCCCGCGCACCGTCATCCGGCTGCGCACCCTGCCCCGCACCGCGGCGGGCCAGGAGGACCGGGACGCCCTGCCGCTGCCCGTCATGCCCGCGGCGGCGAAGGCTGCCGGAAGCAAGTCAGGCAAGTACGGGGCCGCCGCAGGCCAGAGCGAGACCCCGGCGGGCTGCGCGGCCGGCTGCGGGGGAGTCGGACTGGGCTTCGTCGCCATGATCCTGACGAACTTCCTCTGGCCCGGATCGACCGACCTCACCGGGGTGCCGCAGCCCTGGGCGTTCCTGTTCTCCCTGCTGTACCTGTTCGAGTGCGCCGCCTTCGGCGTCGGGGTGGTGTTCCTGTTCGGCGGCCGCGCCCGGATGCTGCGCCAACGCCGCGGCCCTTCCCTCACCGTGGCCGCTCATCTGGCCGTGTCCTACCTGCTGTTGTCCTGGTGGCCGCAGGACAACCTCTACCGGCTGGCCGCCAAACAGGACTGGTCGCGCCAGGCCGCCCTCGTCTACGCCTTCAACATCCCGCTGATGATCGCGGGCGTCGTCGTCGCGGCCTACGTCGTCAGCAAACCGGCCGACCCCTTCGACTTCCACGACCCCGTCGACGACTGGCCGGACCGCTGACCGGCGACGCGAAGAAGGGGCCGTCTCACGTCCCGGGTTGGTCCGATCGGTCAGATCTGCCGGAGGGTCGTGCCGGGACGTTCCGGGCGGCGACAAGGCCGAGGTTATGAATGAAATCGCATGACGGTTTCGTCACCTGACCATCCATGAGCATCAACCTCAGGAGCCACACGATGCGCCCCATCAGAGCAGCCGGTCTCGGCACGGCCACTGCGCTCGTCACCCTTCTCGCCTGCACCCCTGTCGCGGCCGCCGCGACGGACACGGATTCCGCCCACGACAAGGGCAAAGAGCGGGTCATCACCCTCATCGGCCGGCTCGCGGAGCAGACGCGTTTCCCCGTCAACCCCGGCGGCGCCGCCGCCCAGGGCGATCGGACCGCCTTCCGCTCGAACCTCTTCGACGAGGCCGGCAACCAGGTCGGCGAGACCGGCGGCACCTGCACCACCACCCGGGTCGACAACGGCGGAGCGGAGCAGTGCGTCGTGACCTACACCCTCCCGGGCGGCCAGCTCTCCGTGCAGGGAATGGTCTTCGGCAATCTCATTCCGGGCCCTCCCCCTTCGTTCGACAACGGAATCACCGGCGGCACCGGGGAATTCGACCGGGCTCGTGGCTCGGTCCACGCCGACACGATCGCTACGGGCACGAGGCGCTTCACGATCCACCTCAAGCACTGACCGGCCCTGCCCCCACCCGGTGCGAAGGCCGGCCCGTCCACGATCAGCGACGAGCCACCCGGACCTGCGGATCACGATCTGCGGTCGGAGGACCGAGGCGGGCCGAACATCGCCCCGACCGCCAGGGCCTCGGCCCGCACCAGCGACTCGGCCGCGTCCAGCACCTCCCGGCTGCGCGCGGCCACCAGCACACCCAGCCAGGGCGCCGGTTCGAAGGCCCCGGTCGGGATCGCAGGGACGAATACCGCCCCGAGATCCGCGCAGCCCCGGGCCAGCGCCGCGCACAACTCGTCCAGCTGGGACTCGGGCAGCCGCGCGCCCAGCGCCACCCGGTCGGCGATCCGTACGAGGTGCCCCGCGCCCCGCAGCGCGTCGAGCCGGGCCGCCACCATGAAGGCGATGGACGGCCCGGTCAGCCGCAGGTTCGTCTCGGTCGGCGCGAGCCGCCCCGCCCCGTCGGCGACGAAGTCCACGTCGAACCAGCCCCGGTAACCGGATTCCGCCAGCTCCCGGCCCACCGCCGTACCGAAGGCGGTGAGGGACTTCTCCGCCCACGCGGGCACCACCCCGGGACCCACCGTGGCACCCCGGTAGCAGCCGTCCGCCACGTCCATCACCGCCCCGCCCACCTCGTGCGCCCGGCCCGCGTCGTCGACGAAGCCGTCGTACGTCAGATCCCGCGGCCCCTCGTCCGCCCCGGACGCCGGACCGCCGCCGACGTACTCCTCCACCAGCAGCGGCCCGCGCGGCAGCCGCCGCAGCACGGCCCGCGCCCCGCCCGCGGCACGGACCCGCTCGGGGGTGACCACCGTGGTGCCCGAACCCCCGACACCGTGCTCCGATTTCAGAACGGTGCTCTCGCCCGCCCGGGTCCTGGCCGCCAGCATCCGGGCCGCCGCCCACCGCCCGTCGGCCCGCCACTGCCGGGGGAGCACGATCCCGGGATGCCCGCCGTCCGCCAGGATCCGCCCGAAGAGGGCGTGCGCCGCGGACTTCGACTCGTAGCGCAGCTCCCCGGGCCGCCACGGCCGGCCCGACAGCCGCCCGAACGGCCGGGTGCGCCCCCACGGTACGAGGGGCAGCCCGGCCCCGGTGAGCAACGCTGCCAGGGCCGGCCGGGCCCGTACGGCATCGGCGAGGCCGGGATCCGCGTCCAGCAGGCCGTCGTACACCTGGACCCCGGTCCAGCCCAGTTGCCGGCAGACCAGCTCGGTCCAGCCCCGCGGCACCGGCCGCGGCAGTACCAGCGCGGCCGGGTAGGGACTGTAGAAGGCGGCGAGGCACGCGTAGTGGTGTGCGGGCCGCTGCTCCGGGTCCAGGGTGGCGTCGGCGAACTGCGCGTTGAACTCGCCGACATTGCCCAGGTGCACGGCCCGCCCGCCACCGGTCCAGGCCCGCGCCCAGCCGGCGAGCGGGACGGGAGCCACCTCGAACCGGACCAGGGCCGGACCGTCGGCTTCCACGTCCGGTGCGGCCGCCGCCACCGCACCCACCGCAGCCACCGCCGCCACCGCCCCCATCGCCCGGTAGAACCCGGTCGCGTGCGGATCGGAGTCGATCACCAGCCGGCGCACTCCCAGGTCCACGGCCCGCCGCAGCGCGTCCCGGTACAGCAACCGGCCCACACCCCGGCCGATGGCGGACGGCTCCACGAAGAGCAGCCCGAGCGTCGCCAGCGGGGGAGACCCCTCCAGCGAGGCGACCCCGAGCACCTCTCCCTGCCCGCTTTCGGCCACGACGATACGGCGGGCGGTCACGTCGCCGGCCCGGATCCGCAGTTCCGGCGCGCACGCGGCCAGGAAGGCGGCGTCGTACCCCCAGTGCGCCTTGGACCGCATCACCAGCCCGGTCAGGTCCTCCGCCTCGGCCGGCCGCGCTGCCCTGACCTTTACCAACTGCTGACCTCCCCATGGTCCGGGTCAAGGCCGTGCGATAGATTCGGCCTCCCCACGGCACATACTTTCCCACCCACGCGGAGACAGGCTTCTCAATGAGCGACATCATCAACGGACTTGGCCGCACCAGCGCCTACGGCGCCCTCGGCCTGGTGCTGCTGATCCTCGGCATCGTCCTCGTGGACGTGCTGACGCCCGGGAAGCTTCCCAAGCAGATCTGGGAGGAGCGCAACCGCAACGCGGCCCTCTTCCTCAGCTCCGCGCTCCTCGGCATCGGCGGCATCGTCTTCACCTCGATCTGGACGACGTACGCGGACTTCGGCAAGGGCCTGCTGTCCACCGCGGCCTTCGGCGTGCTCGGCCTGATCCTGATGGCGGTGGCCTTCCTCGTGCTCGACCTGGTGACCCCCGGCAAGCTCGGCGCCATCGTCGTCGACCCGGAACCCCACCCGGCGGTCTGGGTCTCGGCCGCCTGCAACCTCGCCGTGGCCGCGATCGTCGCCGCCTCGATCGCCTGACGCGGAGCGCCCGTACGTGACGAGAGCGCCGCTCCCCGGAAGGAGCGGCGCTCTCGCCGTAGTCGGGATCCGGGATCCGGGATCCGCTCAGGCGAGGCCCAGCGCGAACACCGCGAACCCCGCCGCCAGCAGCCCGGCCACGGTCCGGCGCAGCGCGCTCGCCCGGCGTCCCTCCCGCGGCGGGGCCTCGAACCGCCGCGCGTAGCGGGCGAGAGCGACCAACAGCGCCGCGAACACCGGCATCCACGCCAACCGTGCCCCGATCCAGCCCAGGCTGTCCGGCGCCGTCGTGAGTCCGGCCAGTTCACCGACGAACGAGCCGGGCACGGCCGCGGCCAGCATCGCCGTCTGGTGCCAGCACAGGATCGTCATCGCGGACAGGTTGATCACGACCACCGGGGCCCACAGGGCGGGCCGCGCCAGCAGCTTCGCCAGCCGGTCGCGCAGCAGGATCGCCGCGCCCGACTGCGCCGAGGCCAGGGCCAGTACCAGCAGCGACGGAGGGTGCGAGTTGGTGCGCGCCGCACCCGGTACGCCCACCATCGACGCCGGATAGTGGAAGACCGCCAGCAGCGCGGCGAACAGCAGCGTCCCGCCCGCCAGCAGCAGCCAGGCCTCGCGCCGCCCGATCCGCCGCTCGCCCCAGGAGACGCCCAGCTGGTACGCGAACAGCCAGCCCGGCAGGATGTTCACCAGGGCGAGCCACGACGGTACGGAGTCGGCGAGCGGCCCGTAGCGCAGGAAGTCCACCACGGCGACGCAGCCGAGCAGCGGGGCGGCCGCCCAGCCGCCGAGGCGCCGTGCCGCCCGCACGCAGTACGGGGTCAGCGCGGTGACCACCACGTACACCCCGACGAACCACAGCGGTTGGACCACCAGCGTCGCCCCGGTCCGCAGCGACGCCTCCGGCACCCCGGCCGCGTACAGCACGGGCGCGGCCAGCGCCCACACCGCGGTCACCCCGAGCACGGGCCGGCCCAGGCGGACGACGCGGCCCTTCAGCCAGGCGCCGGCCGAACCGGTGCGCCGCCCGAAGGAGAGCGCCGAGGCGTACCCGCCGACGAGGAAGAAGACGCCCAGCATCTGGAGCACCCAGCTCGCCGGGGCCAGGCCGCCGAACGCGGACAGCGGGCTGGCGTTGTGCAGGCCGCCGTCGGAGTCGAGGGTGAAGCCGCCGAGCAGCCAGTGGCCGGTGGGTACGGCCAGCAGGGCCAGGGCGCGCAGCCCGTCGATCGCCCGGTCGCGGTGGGCGGGGGTCCGGCCGTCGATCCGCGCGGCGGCCTTGCGCAGCGGGGCCAGGGAGGCGGAGGCGCTCATCGGGCCTCTCCCTTCGCGATGGCGGCGAAGGCCGCCAGGGACTGGGTGCCGGGCATGAAGTAGCCGGTGTGGCCCTGTACGTCGGCCGCCGGCACCCGGCGGGCGCCGAAGGCCGCGGAGGTGGGGTCGGCGCCGTGGCCGATCCCGGCGAACTCGACGTTCGGGACGTCGGCGATCCAGTCGGAGGGACCGCGGGCCGCCCAGATGCGGGCCCCGGTGCGCAGGGCGGCCGCGGTGTCGGCGCGCATTCCGGGGGAGCCGAAGGCCACGAGGTCGGCGGCGTCGGTGTGCCGGGCCGCGAGCCCGCACACCACCGAGCCGTAGCTGTGGCAGAACAGGGCCGGGTCGGGCGCGCCGACCGCGTCGAGTCCCGCCGTGAAACGGGCCAGCCGGGCCGCTCCGGCCCGGGCGAGGCGGCCGTCGGCCGCGTCCAGGCCGACGCCGACCGGGGTGGTGTAGCCGATCCACGCGACGACGGCGGTGGACCCGCCGGCTCCGGTCGCTGTCGCGGTCCCGGTTCCGGTTCCTGTCGCGGTTCCTGTCCCGGCCCCGGTCGCCTCGCGCAGGGCCTGAGCCATTCCGGCCGGGCCGGTGTGGGGCTTGCGCGGGGCGTCGTAGGTGGCGGCGTCGTTGTCCGAACCCGGCACGATCACCGAGACGTGCTCCGCGTGCTCCAGGTCCCCGAACACCTCGGCCACCTGGCCCCGGCCGCGCGGGTCGAAGGCCAGGATCTGCCGGTCCGGCGCGGCGAGGGAGGCGTAGCGCACCTCCCCCGTGGCGGCCACGGCGATCCGGTTGGCCTCGTACCGCAGGGGGAGCGGTGCCCCCTCCAGGTTGCCCACCACCAGCGGGTGGGACCGCAGCAGCTCCTGGCGAGCCGCGTCGTCCAGCCCGGCGAAGAAGGCGGCCACCTCGCGCGGCGCGGCGGTCGCCGGATCGGGCAGCGGCCGGCCGGACGCCGTGCCGGCCAGCCAGGCGGCGGTGCCCGGAGGCGGTCCGGTGACCGCTGCCTGGCTGTCGCCCGAGGCCCACCCGGCGGTCCCCCCGACGAGGGTCACCGCCAGCGCGGCCGTGACCATCGTCCTTCCGAAGCGGCGCATGCACCTTCTCCTCTCCTCGTGACGAGGTGGAAGGTAGGTAGGGGGTACCCGCGCCCACGTCCGACCGTGGAGCCAAGTCGGATGTCATACCCCGGTAGGGGGTGGAGGAGACGGCGCCCTCAGCCGGCCCCCTGACGGGTCCGCCCGCGCCCCGGCGTTGCTCCATGGGTGCGATCCGCGTCAGCCGTCTGCCCGAGCCCGCCCGTGTGTCGGCGTCACCGAGGCCCACGCCCCGACTAGTTATGGCGATAGTCCGACTAATTGCGGCAAAGGGAGTGCAGACGATGCCCCACCGGGAACATCAGCGTGCGGCCGAGCCGGGACATCGCCCGAGCCGGGTGGCCGCCGCCGGCCTCGCCTGCGCCCTGGCCGCCGGATCCGTCGTCCTCCTCGGGACCGGGGACGTCAGCGCACGGGCGGTGACCTGCCTCGGCGTCCCCGCCACCCTCGTCGTCGCCACCCCCGGCGCCACCACCGACGGAACCCCGGGCGACGACGTCATCGTCGGCACTCCGGGCCCGGACACGATCCACGGCCAGGGCGGCAACGACCTGATCTGCGGGCTGGCGGGCGACGACATCCTGATCGGCGGACTCGGCAACGACACCGTCGACGGCTCCGCGGGCGCCGACCAGCTGCGCGGTGACAGCTTCAGCCCCACCGGCGACGCCTCGGGCGGCGGCAACGACCGCCTCCTCGGAGGCGACGGGGACGACCAGTTCACCGGCGACAGCTACGCCCCCGGAGGCAACGCCACGGGCGGCGGCAACGATCAGCTGATCGGCGGCCCCGGCAACGACCGGATGACGGGGGACAGCAGAGGACTGAGCGCGGTGGGCGGCGGAGCCGACCGGATCGACGGCGGCCCCGGCGACGATGCCCTGCTCGGTGACTCCGGCGCCTTCGCCGGCAACGCCACGGGCGCGGGGAGCGACGTACTGCTCGGAGGGCCCGGGGCCGAGACCATGACCGGGGACAGCGAGGCCGCGCAGAACGCCATCGGCAGCGGGGGCAACGACCTGCTGGACCTCGGCGGCGACGGCGGGGTCTCGGCGATCGGCGACCACACCGTCACCAACCCGGCGGGCGGCGGCGCGACCGGCGCCGGGAACGACCGGATCATCGGAGGCGCCTCCGACGAGTTCCTCGTCGGCGACAGCGGCCCGGCCGACGCGCACCGCACCGCCGCGGGCAACGACACCATCAGCGGTGGCGCCGGGAACGACCGCGTCTTCGGCGACAACGTCGACCTCACCGGCACGGCGAGCGCGGGAACGGCGGGAGGCGCGGACTTCCTCGACGGCGGCGAGGGCATCGACACCCTCGCGGCGGGCCCCGCCGGCGACTTCCTCACCGGGGGCCCCGACGGCCCGGACGGCCCGGACGCCTGCGACGGCGAAGGCGGAACCGACTTCGCCACCGCCTGCGAATCCCTGGCCGGCCTGCCCTAGGGCGTGTTGTAAAAGTCCCGCCTGGCTCGCGGCGCCTGGCACCGCGCCTCGCCCCGTTGTCGGAACGCCCGCTTACGTCCAGTAGGCGGGCGATCCTCCGCCTTGCGATGCACGGCACCAGACGCCGCGAGCCGCGTCCTTCGGGCGCCCGGCGCTACTTTTTGAACACGCCCCAGTGCCGTGACCGGCCGGCGTCCGAGGTGGCGATCGGTCCGCCCGGGGACCGGCGAACTCAGCCGGAGTCGCCCGGCCGCACCAGTCCCGCCTCGTACGCGAAGATCACGGCCTGAGCCCGGTCCCGCAGGTCCAGCTTGGCCAGCACCCGCCCGATGTGCGTCTTCACCGTCTGCTCCGCCAGCACCAGGTGCCCCGCGATCTCCTGGTTCGACAGCCCGCGCGCGATGAGCTCCAACACCTCGGTCTCGCGCGGGGTGAGCCCCTTCAGCCGCAGCGCGGGGTCCTTGCGCGGCGCCGGGCGCTGCTGGACGAAGTCCGCGATCAGCCGTCGGGTCACCGAGGGCGCCAGCAGCGCCTCGCCCGAGGCGACCACCCGGACCGCCGCGATCAGATCGGCCGGCGGGGCGTCCTTGAGCAGGAACCCGGAGGCTCCCGCGCGCAGCGCCTCGTACACGTAGTCGTCGATGTCGAAGGTGGTCAGCATCAGCACCTTCGGCCGGTGCACCACCCCGGGCGGGGGATCGAGGATCTCCCGGGCGGCCGTGAGCCCGTCCATCTCCGGCATCCGCACGTCCATCAACACCACATCGGGGTGCGTGGAGCGCGACACCTGTACCCCCTGACGCCCGTCGGGCGCCTCGCCCACCACGTCGATGTCGGCCTGCGCCGACAGCAGGGCGGCAAACCCGGCTCGCACCATGGCCTGGTCGTCGACGATGATCACGCGGATGGTCACTTCGAGTCCTCGGTCGGATCGTTCAGGGGCAGCCGGGCGGCGACCCGGAAGCCGCCGTCGGGCAGCGGGCCCGTGTCGAGCGTGCCGCCGGTCAACCGTACGCGCTCGCGCATACCCACCAGACCGTGCCCCGTGCCCGAACTCTCCAGCTCCACCACGGCGTCCCGCGCCGGACCGTTGACCACGAGCACGAGGACCTCGTCCTCGTCCACCGTCACCGAGACCCGGGTGGGGGCGCCGGGCGCGTGCCGCACCACATTGGCCAGGGCCTCCTGCACGATCCGGTACGCCGACAGGTCCACCGCCGCAGGCGCCGCCCCGGCCGCCCCGGCCGCCAGCGACAGCTCCACCGGCTGCCCGGCCCGTACGGTCGCCTCCACCAGCTGCTGGAGCCGGCCGATCCCCGGCTGCGGAGCCCGCTCGCCGTCGGCGCCGTCCGCCCCGCCCGCGCCGTCGCCGCGCAGCACGGTCAACAGCCGCCGCATCTCGCCCAGCGACTCCCGTGCGCTCGCCGCGATCGCCGCGAACTCCTCCAGTACGGGCTCCGACATGCCCGGAACCCGGTACGGCGCCGAATCGGCCTGCACGGTGATCACCGACATGTGGTGGGCCACGACATCGTGCAACTCACGTGCGATCCGGGCCCGTTCCTCCAGCAGGGTCCGCCGCGACCGCTCCGCCTCGCTGATGCTCTCCTGCTCGGCGACCCGCTGCTGCGCGTCGCCGAGCCCCCGTAGCGCGCCCGTCAGGACCAGCATGACGCCGCTGAGCACGAAGAGCAGGGCGTTGGTGTTCATCACGCCCGTGGGCTCGGAGAAGCCCAGCACCGTACCGACGACGCCGGTCACCAGCCACACCCCGACCAGGGTCCGGACGGACTCGCGCAGTCCCAGGCAGGCCATCAGCACCAGGTAGCCGACGATGGTCATCGGCGGCCACGGCCAGGAATGCCCGGCCGCCTTGTCGGCGCCCATCAGCAGCACCGCGGCGACGATGTCGGCGGTCAGGACGACGACCCAGGCCTGCAGCGGCCGGGTCAGCGCGAGGAGCAGCGGCACGGTCTGCGCCACACCCAGCGCGCCCGCCCAGCCGCCGCCCGCCCCGTAGTCGTTGGACAGCACCGCGATCGTCACCGGCAGCAGGGTGACGACGAAGATGCCGACGACGACGAACGGCAGCGCCCGCTGCCACCGCCTGGGCGCCTGCCCGAACAAGGGCTGCGCGGCCCCGGCGGGCGTGCGCAGCACCACGGCGAGCCGCGTCAGCGCGCCGGGCACCCGGGTACCGGCCGCCGAGGAGGTACGGATGCGTTCGCGGGGTTCGTCGCTCATGATCGGACCAGCCTATGCTCCGGAAGGCCGGGAGACGGGTGGGGCTAGGCTGCTTGCCTGTCGATCATGGGGGATGCGGGCATGGGTGGCGCGGCGGCGTTGGAGAAACTGGTGCCGGTGCTGCTGGCGTTCGGCGGCGGGGTGCTGCTCGCCCGCCGGAAGATCGTTCCGGCCGAGGCCTCGAAAGTCTTCTCCGACTACGCCTTCCTCTTCGCCGTTCCCTGCTACCTCTTCGGCAACATCTACGCCAGCGACCTCGGAGCCCTGTTCAACTGGCGTGCCATCGGCGGCTATGCCGGGGCCGCGGCCCTCGCGGTGGTGGCGGTGGCCGTGGCGGCGGTCGCCCACGGCCTGCGCGAGCCCCGCGACGTGGCGCTGCGCGTGATGGCGGGAGTCCAGGTCAACACCGCCTACTTCGCCGTCCCCGTCTTCATCACCGTGTTCGGGACGGCGGCGCCGATCTTCCCGATCCTGCTGTTCCAGGTCTGCGTCCTGTCCCTGGTCGTCATCGCCCTCATGGAACTGGGCCGCGCGGGCCCGGCGGCCGGCGGCCCGGGCCGCCGCCTCTCCCGCGCCGTCGGCGCGTCGCTCGCGACCCCGCTGGTCCTCGCCTGCAACGCGGGGATCCTGCTCAACCTGCTCTCGGTACGGGTCCCGGCCGTCGTCCTGGACGGCGCCGCGTTCGTCGGGGACAGCGCCTCCCCGGTGGCCCTGTTCGCCCTCGGCCTCCACCTGGGCGGCCTCGGTCTCGACCTGCGGGGCACCACGCGCGAGGAACTCGCCCTCATAGGCTTCAAGTGCCTGGCGTTCCCGCTGCTGACCTGGGCGGTGTGCGGGCTGCTCTTCGGTGTGCGGGGCGAGTGGCTCGCGTACCTCGTCCTGATCGCGGCGATGCCGACCCCGCAGAACCTGTTCATCTTCGCCCAGCGCTACGACGTCGGCGTCGACCTCTCCGCCTCGATCGTGATCAAGAGCTCGCTCGTGTCGCTCCTGCTGCTGCCCCTGTGGCTGCAGACCGTGGTCGTATGAATGCCGTTCGCCGGTGAATGCCGTTCGCCGGCCGAAGCGGCCCCGGCGGCAGGCCCTCGCCCGGTCGCTTTCCTGCGCGGCGGGCAGGCCCATGCCGCAGCCAGGATCATGGACCGGCAACTCGCCTTCCCCCGGCTCCGGGAGCCGGAGGCCGCGCTCGCGGACGGCTGAAACGACGCGATCGGCGTCTGCGACCGGGCGGCCTACGAGTTCCACGTCTCCCACGTTGTCGCCGCCGACGTCGCGCAGGGCATCGACCTCACCGGCCGCCCCGCCCTCGTCACCGGCGCCTCCTCCGCCCTCGGCGCGGAAACAGCCCGCGCCCCGGCCGGAACCGGAGCGGCCGTCACCCTGCCGTCCGCGAGGACATCGCCGACGCGACCGGAAGCCGGGACCTCCACGTTGCCCGCCTCGACCTGGCGGACCCGGTATCCATCGCCGCGTTCACCACCGCCTGGCAAGGCCCGCTGCACATCCTCGTCAACAACGCGGGCGTCATGGCCTGCCCAGAGCACTACACCGAACGGGGCTGGGAGTGGCAGTTCGCCACCAACCGCCTCGGCCACTTCGCCCTCACCGCCGGATCGCACGGTGCGCTCGCCACCGACGACAACATCACCGCCAACGCCGTGATGCCCGGCGCCGTCTACACCAACCTCCAGCGCCACACGGACGGCGGCAGCGGCAGCGTTCCGGCGGAACTCATCGAGACGGCCGGCCAGGGCGCCGCCACCGCCGTCCTCGCGGCCACCTCGCCGCCGCAAGGCGTGGCCCGCTACGCCGTCGGCCCGGTCGGGGCCCGGCGCCTGTGGACGCCCTCCGAGGAGATGCTCGCGGACGCCTGCCGGCCATCGCGTCGGGCCCGATGACGAGCCGTCCCCCCGTGGCGTGTGGGTCAGGTCGCGACGGCGGAGGCCGTCCGCAGCGGGGCGGGAGCCGAGGTGCGAGGTCCAGGCAATGACCTGGCCGAGCATGGTGTTCAGCGCACGGAGGTCGGCCGAAGGAGGGCGGCATCGGCACGTCGAGGTGGGGGAGGGGCGGGCGCGGTGCCCGGCGCAGCAGCATGGTGCGTGGGGCCGAGCGGAGGGGTTCGGTCAGCTCGGCGCGGGGGCCGACGCCGTGACGGCGGAGGCGAAGTCGGGCTGTACGCCGAGCTGGGCGAGCATGACGCTGAGGCCGACGTAGCAGTTGAACTCCTTGATCCTGCCGTCCTCGACGTACCAGAAGTCGGCCGTGGGGATGTTGAGCTGGGCGCCGGTCGGCCGGACGGTGCCGGCGGGTGTCTCGAACGGCCCGGTGAAGGTGCCCCTGATCGTCAGCTCGACGGCGACGACGTCGCCCATGACGTGGAACCGGTGCAGTTCGCGGTGGACGTCGGGGGCGAGCGCTCCCATGAAGGCGACCAGGTCGCCGAGGTGCTCACCGCGGTAGGTCTCGCCGGCGACGACGTTGTTGAAGACGCCGTCCTCGGCGAACAGGTCCATGAAGCCCTGTACGTCCAGGACGCTGCCCTCGGCGGCTCCGTACGCCGCCCGGACCACGGTCTCCGCGTCGGTGTTCATGGTGCCTCCCGTGTGGAGAGAATCCATTCAAACCTTTGATTGAAATTGTGGGGAAGGGACGGCCTCTTGTCAAGCAAGCGATTGAATTCATCGTGGCGTGCCGGGCCGGTTCGACCGGTCCGCGATACCAGGCGCCTACCGGGCCCCCTGGAACGCCCCGGCCACCACGGGGATGAGCATCCGCTCCACGCGCTCGGCGGGCTCGCCCCCCAGCTCGGCCCCGATGGGCGCCAGCGCGAGCCAGTTCAGCATCCCGGCCGCACAGCGGACACGGAAGACGAGCTCGCGCTCGTCGGTCTCGGGAAGGTGTGCCGCCAGTACCCGCACCGCGTGACGTCGGGCCCGCTCGAACTTCCCGGCCAGGTTCTCCCACCCTTCCGGCGGATCGATCCCCACCCGCGCCACGGTCCGTATCACGGCCAGATCCCGCCCCCCGGCAGCGAGGGCGCTCACCATCGGCCGTGCGAAGGCCTCGGCCAGATCGCCCAGCGTCGCGCTCCCCGCCAGGGCTTCGAGCTCCCGGATCTGTGCGTCCAGGTACCGCTCCAGCGCGTGCTCGATCGCCGCGTCGCACAACGCCTTCAGTGATCCGAAGTGGTAGCTCACCGCGGCGACGTTGGCTCCGGCCTTCTGGGTGATCTCGCGGAGGGTCACCCCTTCCTGTCCCCGCTGCGCGAGCAGCTCAAGGGCAGCCGCCAGCAGATCGTCCCGCGTTCGCTGACCGGCCTCGCGGCGAAGGTCCGTTTTCTCTGGCCTCACGACAGAACTCAAGCGACTGCTTGACTTCCTTGTCAAGCGGTCCGGTGAACCGTGCTCAGTAAAGGATCTTCGGTCCCTTGACCTTGCCGCGACGTCAGGGTCTGTACTGAGAGGCATCCCGGCCCGGAGCGATCACCGAGCTCGCGGGACGGCCTCAGAGAGGACATCGAGATGACCACCGCGCCCGAGAAGAACATGACCCTGCTGCGCACCGCGTACCAGGCGGTGGAGAGCGGCGACCTCGACGCGGCCGAGCAGATGCTGACGGAGGACTTCATCGCCAACGTTCCGGGCAGCCCGGCGCCTCTGGTCGGCCGCGACGTCTGGCGCCTGGGCACCCAGGCGATGAAGGACGCCTTCCCCGACCTGAAGATCAAAGTCCAGGACATCTTCGGCGTCGGCGACAAGGTGACGGTGCTGCTCCGCTTCGAGGGAACCCATCAGGGCACGTTCCAGCAGATCGAGGCGACGGGTCGACAAGTCGGTTTTGGAAGTATCGAGGTCTACCGCATCGAGGGCGACAAGATCGCGGAGGAGTGGGTCGCCCCGGACATGATCAGCCTCATGCGGCAGCTCTCGCCCGCCGCCGGGCACTGACCCAGGCCGGGGCTGCGACGGCCGACGCGGGAGTTCCAGGGCCTGAAACACACCAGCGGTCTAGCATGAAAGCGAGGCTTCATCTCCTGGCCCGGGCCGCAGCGGCAGGGAGGCCCGCATGGCGTTCGACACGGCTGGTTTTGAACAGGCGGATGGCGGCCGTTACATCCCGATCTCCGACCACGGCCTGATCGGCGATCTTCGTACGACCGCCCTGGTCGGCACGAACGGCACCATCGACTGGTACTGCTGCCCGCGCTTCGACGCGCCCAGCGTCTTCGGGGCCATCCTCGACGCCGACCGGGGCGGGTCGTTCGAGCTGGCCGCCGAGGTCCCGACCCGCACCAGACAGTTCTACTTCCCCGACACGAACGTGCTGATCACGCGCTTCTTCGCCGCGGACGGGGTGGCGGAGATCCAGGACTTCATGCCCGTCGTCGACGAGTCCCGCGAGGCGGCCCGGCACCGGCTGATCCGGCGGGTGATCTGCGTCCGCGGGACCCTCCCGTTCAGGGCGCGGATCGCCCCCCGCTTCGGCTACGGCACCGAAGCGCACACCACGCACCTCGAAGGCCACACGGCGGTGTTCCGCTCCCCCTCGCTGGCGCTCGCGCTGACTGCCACCGCACCCCTGGAAGCCGATGACCAGGACGTCTGGTCGCGCTTCAAGCTCCTTGAGGGCGAATCCCACGTGTTCGCCCTCGACCAGATCGGCGACGACGTCCCGCCCCGGGCCTGCCCGCGCGCCGAGGCGCAGGAGCAGGCCGAGGCGACCGTCCGGTTCTGGCGCCACTGGCTGGCCCGCTCGCGCTACCACGGGCGGTGGCGGGAGATGGTGAACCGTTCCGCGCTGGTCCTGAAGCTGCTCACCTACGCGCCGACCGGTGCGATCGTCGCCGCACCGACCACCAGCCTGCCCGAGCAGATCGGCGGCGAGCGCAACTGGGACTACCGCTACGTCTGGGTCCGTGACGCCGCCTTCTGCGTCTACGCGATGCTGCGCCTGGGGTTCACCTCGGAGGCCGAGGCGTTCATGGGGTTCATCTCCGAGCGGGGCATCCTGCGGGGCACGGGGGAGACCGGTCCGTTGCAGATCATGTACGGCATCGACGGGCGCACCGACCTGCCCGAATATGAGCTTCCGCACCTGGAGGGATACCTCGGCTCCGCACCGGTCCGGGTCGGCAACGCCGCCACCGGCCAGCTCCAGCTGGACATCTACGGTGCCCTGATCGACTCGATCTACCTCTACGACAAGTGGGGGCAGCCGATCAGCAGCGACCGCTGGGACGAGGTCGGTGCCGTGGTCGACTGGCTGTGCGAGCACTGGGACCAGCCCGACGAGGGGGTGTGGGAGACCAGGGCGGGCCGCCGGAACTTCGTGTACTCGCGGCTGATGTGCTGGGTGGCGCTGGAACGCGCGATGCGCATGGCGAACCGCCGCGGTCTGCCGGCGGACCTGACCCGCTGGCGGGAGTCCCGGGACGCGATCTACCGGCAGATCATGCGGCGCGGCTGGTCGGCCGAGCGGAAGGCGTTCGTCCAGGGACTGGACGACCACGTGCTGGACGCCTCGCTGCTGATGATGCCGATGGCCAAGTTCGTCTCGCCCACCGACCCCAAGTGGCTCTCCACCCTGGACGCGCTCACCACCGACCTGGTCTCCGACTCGCTGGTGTACCGCTACGACCCGACCGCCAGCCCGGACGGCCTGTACGGCCCCGAGGGCACCTTCTCCATCTGTTCCTTCTGGTACGTGGAGGCGCTGGCCCGTGCAGGCCGGCTGGAGGAGGCCAGGCTCGCCTTC
Organism: Streptomyces sp. NPDC001502; assembly: GCF_042894785.1. Taxonomy (NCBI): domain Bacteria; kingdom Bacillati; phylum Actinomycetota; class Actinomycetes; order Kitasatosporales; family Streptomycetaceae; genus Streptomyces; species Streptomyces sp. NPDC001502. The sequence continues at coordinate 46,142 of NZ_JBIAVW010000005.1, read as the reverse complement.
GAGAAGATGCTCACCTACGCAAACCACCTCGGTCTGTTCGCGGAGGAGATCGGCCCGACCGGCGAACAGCTGGGCAACTTCCCCCAGGCCTTCACCCACCTCTCGCTGATCAGCGCCGCCTTCAACCTCGACCGCGCGCTCGGCTGACGCGGCCTCACCGCCGGGCCGGCAGGGCCCGATGCGGGTGTTCACCCTTCCCGGCGGGCAAGCGGCTGTGCCGGCCGTTGGGAGGTTCGGCCCGCCAGCGGTGTTCGACGCGGTCCCGCCGGCCGGCCGGCCGTCGGCTCGGTTGGGGCGCACCCGGCCGACTCCGGCACAGGCACCGGAATGATTTTGCAGATCAGGTTTCGTGTGGAGTGTTCTTGGCGAAGTACTTCCACCATGGGCTTATCGCCGGTCGCCGGTCATCCTGCTGTCGCTGTTTTCCGTGAGCCCCGAGGCGGGCGGCCCATCCCGGTGTTGGGCCCACGGGTAGATGCCGAGGCGGGGCGGACCGCGCGGGTGCTGGCCGGGTTGGCGACCCATGCCAGACCTGTCGAGCGGACCCTCGCGCTGCGGCAGGCCACGGCGGCCGCCGGTGAGCTGGTGGCCGCGCTGTCGGCTCTGGCTCCGGCCGTGGCCGGTGAGGGACTGCCGGCGGAGTCGACCAGTCAGTCGTTCTTCCGGGTCCGTGAGGGGGAGCTGTCGGATCAGCAGGCTGCCCTGCACGGTGTCCTGGTCGTCCACCGCGGTCTGGAAGACCTGTGTGAGGCTCCGCTGTCGGGCGCCGACCTTGCGCTGGAGGCGGCCGGGATGCGGCAGGCCGTGCTCGACCTCACCGGCGCGGCGCCGGGCGCCGACCCTGGCTCCCTCCCGCTGGTGGCCGTCCCCGAGCCTGCTGCAGGGGCGTCGATGGAGAGCGTGTGGAGTGCCCGGTGGCTCATCGGGCACCAGGCCCATGTCCTGTTCAACATCTGCGCCGCGGTCGCCGTGGCCGACGCCACCCGCCATCTACGGCACGGCGACGGCGATGCCGCTCTGCTGCGGCTGGCCGATGCGACGGTGTACGTGCGGGGCTTCCCGGCGGCCATGACCCACGCAAGTACGGTCCCGGCCGACTACTACATGGCGGCGATACGCCACACCATGGCGCCCCCGTCGGTGGACGTCCCGTTGAGCGGGCGCCAACATCGCGGATACAAGCTGTTCCGGGCGGCGATGAAGGACCTGCTGTCCGTGGTGCCCGACCCCTACGAGCAGTTGGCGGCCCGCGCCCCGGAACTGGCCGAGGCACGGGGCGCGCTCCTGGAAGCCGACATCGTGGACGGTGAACGGCACGTCACCCTCGCGTACTCGATGGTGCATCTGCGTCGTTCCATCGCTCAGAAACCCGAAGGACCCGACAACGCCGTGGCCGAACTACGGCTCATGCGCCATCGCCGCGCGGCCCAGTACGCCTCCCTGATCCAATTCGGGGACCACTACATCGCCGACGCCGTGGCCCGCCTGCGCCACTCGTGAGTCCGCCTGTCCGCCGCCCATACCTCCGGCAGGAGACCCTGATGCCCGAGACGACGCCCGGCTCCGCCCGAGGCTCTGACGTCGCCGCCGACTGGGCACTCGACCCGGCCGATGCCGGCGCGTGCGAGCAACTGGCCCGCACCCTGTGCACCGCCGAGCACGACCAGGTCGACGCCCCCGAGTGGGTGGAACAGGCCCGGGACGCCTGGGAGGACCTTCCGTTCCCACTGCGCCGTGGGGTACGCCGCTTTCGAAGGCACTCCGGCGCGCATGGCACCTTGGTGATCGGCGGCCTGCCCGTCGATCAGGCGGCCCTGCCCGCGACACCGTCCGTACCCGGCTCGGTCCAGCGCCGGGCCACCGTCTCGGCCGCAGTGCTCACGATGGTGGCCTGCGGGCTCGGCGAGCCTCTCGCCTACCGGGCTGAGAAATCCGGAGCCCTCGTGCAGGACGTCGTACCCGTGCCCGGGCAGGAGAGCTTCCACGGCAACGCCGGATCGGTGCCGCTGTCCTTCCACACCGAGAACGGCTTCCACCCCCACCCACCCGACTATGTGATTTTTTTGTGCCTGCGCGCCGACCACGACCGGATCGCCGGCATGCGCGTCGCCGGCATCCGCCAAGCGCTGCCGCTCCTCACGCCGGCCAGTCGCCAGGCCCTGTTCGCACCGGAGTTCATCACCACACCACCACCTTCCTTCGGCCCCGACGCTGCCGCGGGCGAGTCCGACGTCGAGCCCCGGCCGGTGCTGTCGGGAGCAGTCGAGGATCCCGACATACGGATGGCCCAACTCGTCACCACCCCGCTCACCCCTCGCGCCGCCGCGGCGCTGGCCGAATTCGGCCGCGCCTGCGAGGCGACCGCCCGCACCCTGCGCCTGAATCCGGGCGACCTGGTCGTCATCGACAACCGCGTCACCGTCCATGGCCGCACCGCCTTCCACCCCCGCTACGACGGAGCGGACCGCTGGCTGCAACGCACCTACGTCACCACCGACCTGCGCCGCTCCCGCGACCACCGCCCCCACGACGGCCACGTACTCGCCCGCTGACCGGCGTCCAGTCCCACGGGCAGGTGTTCACGTACGCGGTGAACGCCTTCCCCACGTACACCCGGCCTTCCACGGTCGTGCGGGCCAGGTTCGCGCGCCGGCGGCTGAAGGGCGACCCCGGCCGGCGGCAGCGGGTACACACAGGCCTCCGTGCCGCCGGCCACCACCACGCCGGCCCGTCCGGGCCGGATCAGGTCGTAGGGGGAGGGACGCGGCCCACTCCTCCTCGATGGCGCGGATGCCGTTCGCGCCGCGCGGCATCGCCTGAGGTCACGGTCCCTGGCCGGACCGGCACCGGGCCGTGGTCAGTTCGGTTTGGCCGCACGCTCTGCCTGCAGGGTGCGCAGGAGGTCGAAGGCAGGGCCGTCCACCGGGCGCCGGGTGTTGCCGAGGGCGATGACGGCGAGCCGTTTCTCCGGGTCGAACCCGACGAAGGAGGAGAAGCCCCCTGTTCCTCCGTTGTGCCAGATCTGGAGGTGGGCGCCCTGCCGGGGGTGCAGGCGATGGGCCATCCAGCCGAGGTGCACCCAGGCGAAGGAACTCCTGCGGTACTCGACCGCACGGCTCAGGCGGATCGCCTCGGCGAGCTCGGCGGGGCCGCCGTCCAGCTGGGCCCGTACGAAGGCCACCAGGTCGGTCGCGGTCGAATGCAGGCCTCCCGCTCCCGCCAGGTCGGCGAGGTGCCACGGTGCGGCGGGGCGCCCGCGGCGCGCGTGGCCCTGCGCGGAGCGTTCCGAGCGGGTGGCGTCCACCATCACGACGGTGTCGGCCATGCCCAAGGGGGCGCAGATCTCACGGGTGATGAGGGTTTCGTACTCCGTGCCTGCCCGGCGGGCGAGGGCCAGTCCCAGCAGTCCCGCTCCGAGGTTGGAGTACCGGAACCGTTTCCCCGGAGCGGCTCCCAGACGGGTCCGCGCCAGCCCGGACAGCAGGACGTCGGCCGTGCAGCCGGCGTACGGATCCGGCTTCGACGGGTGCAGCAGAGCCTGGAGCAGCATGCCTTTCGGCAGTCGCGGCAGGCCGGAGGTGTGGGTGGCGAGATGCTGCAGGGAGATCGGACGGCCGTCGCGTGACGGAACGGCCGTCCCGGCGGGCAGCAGATCGGCGAGCGGCTCGTCCAGGCCCACCGTGCCGGCGGAAGCCAGGCGAGCCAAGGCCAGAGCGGTGAAGGCCTTGGTTACCGAGCCGATCTCGAACAGGGTGCCGGGGCCGGGGGCATGCCCGTGGTTCGCGCCGGTGCTTCCGGCACCCCGTATCTCCACGATGTCCTCCGCCACCGCGGCCACCACCACACCGACGTGCTGCTCGGCCAGCCGGTCGGCGGTCTGCTGGACGAGCGTTGCGAGTTCTTGTGCCATGACGGACATCATGGCGGCCTCCCCCCTCCCGACCGGTGCGCCCTGATGATGATTTCCGGCGCCGCCACTGCGACCTGAGCCGTACGGCGAGGAGACGACGGCAAGCACCGCAGGCGCGGCGGTCGAGGAGCGGAGCCCAGCGGCACCCTTGCCGGCTGCTTCGGCCGATGCGCGTGCGCACCCTGATCCGGCCCCTTACGGCAAGGCTGAGGGCTGCTGCGGCAGATGATCCCGGTGCGTCACGCCGCCCTGACCGCTGACCCAAGGAGGAGCGGCGTGCTCTGCATCCATGGTGATCATCTGATCTTCAGACACACCCGCGTGAGAGACTCAGTGGCCATCTCACCGAGGCAGAAGGGGTGCTCGTCGTGTCGGACGCTACGCCGTTGCCCGTCCATCTCGACAAGGTGGTGGAGGGACTCGCGGAAAACCCTGCCCTGCCGTCCGAGCTCGTGCGGCGCCTCCTCGCCTATCGCAAGGGGCTGGGCAGGGTGGCCGAGCGGCCAGACCTGAGCGATGACATGATCGCCGAGATCATCGCCGCCGAAGATCACTGGCTCACCCACTCTCTTGCTCTCAACCGCCGTCTCCCGCACGCCTTCCGGATGATGCTCGCCGAGCACCCGGATTCCGCGATACGCAGGGCTGTGGCGATTGCTGCGCAGGACGCACCGCGAGAGCTGTTCGATCGGCTGATCGACGACGCCGACCCACAGGTACGCGAACACCTGGCGGAGAGCGACCGCGTACCGGCGGATCTGCGGGCCCGGCTGGCGGCCGATCCGGAGCCGAAGGTCCGAGCGACGCTCGCCCAATGGTGGACTCAGGCCCCCGAACCGGTACGCCGGCTCCTGCTGACGGATCCCGACGACTCGGTACGCGCAGGAGCCTGTGCGACCTACTTCCGGCGGATTCCCCATCCGGTTCCGCCGGCCGACCTGGTCCCTGCGCTGCTGGCCGACCCGGTCACGCGAGCTGGGGCGGTACGCCACTGCACGCTGGACACCGACACCGCCCGTTGGCTGGCCGACGATCCGGACGACGACGTACGCAGCGAGCTCGCCGAGCATCCAGACCTCCCACCGGCGCTGCGCGACAAGCTTGCCGCGGATCCCAATCCGCGCGTGACGCTCCGCGTCTTCGCCCGGCAGGACACACCGGAGCGGACCCGCGCGGCGATCCATGCGCAGATCCTGTCGTACGAGCCTCCGCCGGACTGGCTCGCGAACCACCAAGACCTGGACGACGACGCGCTCGAACGCGAGATCATGGGCGAGATGGTACAGGCGGAGCTTCGGTCACTGGCCCTGCCGTGGGTAACGGCTGATCCCCTGACCTACGTCGACTCGCCATATGTCTGTTTCCGTGCGTCGGCCGCGATGGCCGACGACCTTCCGGCACCGGTCGTGGCCCGGCTGCTCGACGACGAGGAGAGCAGCGTCCGCACGACGATGGCTCTGCACGCCCGTGACCAGATCGATCCCGCCACCGCCGAGCGCATCGACCGCAGTCACCGCCCGCACAAAGGGCTCCGGTGGCGCCCGGCCGACGACTTCCCCCTCCCGGCGGACGTCCTTCGGCGCCTGGCCACCGACCCCGACCCGAGAATGAGGCGACTGGCCCCGCGGGATCCGGACGTGCCGATCGAATCCCTGCGTCGCCTTGCAGCCGATCCAGATCACATGGTGCGCAGCGCGGCAGCGACCCACCCCCGGCTCCCGGCGGAGGACTTGACGCGGCTGCTGGCCGATTCATCGGAGTCCGTCGCGATCGCCGCAGCCGGTAACCCCCACCTGCCATCCGCAGCCATGCACGGGATCCTCGCCCTGGCAGGCCTGTGACGTGAGGCCGTGGACGAATGGCGCACCCGGCCGCGGCGGACGGTCTTTGCGGCCCGCAGCAGACCGCGGCCCTCGTCCAGCGTGCGGCCCTGCGGGCGGGGCTCGGGGACCAGGGCGCGTACGACGTCTGCCAGCAGCCTCAGCGGGATGAGCTTCTCCGTGCGGCGTAACTGCCCCGCTGGGTGGGCTGGTACGTGAAGCGCTGCCACCTGGCGAGGTCGTGAGCCTGCGGGGTCTCCCCTGGGAGCGGCCGTCTCGGGCGGCCTGCCCCTGCCGGGGCGCGCGGTCAGGTGCGGGCAGGTATGTGCAGGGCGAAGCGGCGGACGGCATCCGTGAAGGCATCTGGATCGTCGAAGTTCGCGAGGTGTCCCGCCCCTGGGATCAGTTCGATGCGGGCGTGCGGATGAGCCCGGACGAAGTCCGTCTCGCCGGACCGGAAGACGGTGTCCTTCTCGCCGTTCAGGATCAGCACGGGAGCCGACACATGGCGCATCGCATCCGCGTCGAAGCGGCCCAGGACCTCACCCCAGGCGGCCGGCAGCGTGTGGAAGGCGTAGCCGGCGCGGATGGTGGCGTCCACCACCTCCGGCGAGTAGAGCCGACGTAGGAACCTGTCGTTCCAGCGGGTCAACCGGTCCGCCGGTATGCGAGGGACGAGCCCGGCGATCCACCGATACGGCGTTGCCCACGGACCACTCGTCGAGGCGCTGGCCCCCGCAAGAACCAGCCCCCGCAGCTGCTCCGGGCAGCGTCGCGCGAACTCCAGCGAGGCGTATCCGCCCAGCGAGTGCCCGACGACCAGAGCGGGTCCGCGGTCGAGCGAGTCCACCGCAGAAGAGATGATCTCCGTCGCCGCGTCCAGACTCCAGGGCTGAGCAGAGCGCGCGCCGTGACCGGGCAGGTCAACGGCGGTCACTCGGAAGTCTTCCTGGAGCGCGGTGAGCTGTGGGCTCCATTGACCCGCGCTGAACCGCGTCCCATGCACGAAGACGATGGGTGGTGCATCCGTAGCCGTCATCCGTCCCCCCAGATCCGCGTGCTCTGCGGACCGACTCTACTGGCGGGCAGTCCACGCCGCTGAGACCGGATCCACCGGGCCGGGCACTACTGGTCATCAGGCCGATGCCCGCGTCTGGGGCGAGTCGGACCTGCCGGGTGGAACAGCAGCTCAAGCACCATCCCGGCCTGCCCGAGACGGACTTTCCGCACCACCCCTTCAGCACCTCGGTGTCCGCGCGTACGCACCCCGGGCGGCATCGGCTCGTTGACCCGGCATGGAACTGCCGACCATCGCGGCGCCGGGCGTCGGTGAACGGGCCGACGCCGTGGCCGATGCCGCCTGCCACCTCTACGACACCGTCGCGCCCTGGGGAACCGGCGCGCCCGGCGGTTGGAGCCGGACCGCCGCCGAGGACGCCGCCGAGGCGATCGAGACCACCGCGCACGCCCTCGCGTCCGTCGACCCGGGCGCCGAGGTGGTCCTCGCGCCCGTCCATGCGGCCCTCGCCGACCTGCGCCGCCGGCTCGGCCTCGTGCCCGCCGACCCGCTGAGCGGCGACGGGCTTCCGGTGACACCGCGTACGGTCGGCAACCCGCGCCGGACCCGCTGGGTGCGGGTGCTCACCGCCGCGCCTTCGCCCCGGCAACCGCCTTCTCGTACAACTTCCTGATGTCCGCGCCGAAGTAGGAGCTGTACGAGGTGTCGGCCTTGTCCCCGCCGGTCTTCCAGCCGCCGATGACCCCCACCACGTCACCGGTCCCGGTGCGCGCGTCGTAGCGGGTCAGGAACGGACCGCCGCTGGTCCCGCCGGGATAACCCGTGCAGTTGATCCGCAGGAACGATCCCGGGATCCGCGCATCGGCACTGGTGAACTTCGTCGTCCGGTTGACGCACACGCGCGGCCGGGCGGCGGAGGCCGGGTAGCCGATCAACGTGGCCCGTGCGTGCGCGTAACCGGCGCCGGTCACCAGCCGGTTCCCGCCGACCACCGCCTCGACCGGGAAGCCGCGGGCGTCCGGACCCACCTGGGCGAACGCCACGTCGAGGGCGGCCGCGCGGTCGACGCCCTGGGAGCGGTAGCGCGGGTCGATCCAGATCCTGGAGCGCCCGCCCGCGTCCCGCAGGACCGGGAACATGCCGTACGGCTGTGGCTTCGCCCGCGTGTACTGCGGTACGAAGGCCACCTGCTGGGTGTCGGAGCCGAGCAGGCAGTGCGCCGCGCTGAGCACCAGGTTGCGGCTGGGGGAGGAGACCACGCTCGCGGTGCAGAAGTAGGCCCCGCCACCCTTGACGAGGTACATCCGGCCGGCGACGGGGATGCCGTCGAAGTTCTGCCCGACGCCGGGGGTGAGGGCCGGCAGCCGTGGAACGGCCGGGCGGGCCGGGGCCGGAAGCGGAGCCGGAGTAGGAGTCGGGGCCGATGGCGCGCGGGTGGGCGTAGGAACGGCACCGGGTGTGCGTGTGGGTGAGGCTGTGGGTGTGGGTGTGGCTGTGGGTGTGGCGGCCGGGGTTGCGGACGGCGCCGGGAGCCCTGTCATGACGGGGGTCGGCGTCGCGATCGGGATCTCCTCGGCCGGTTCGGCCGGTTCGGCGGGTTCGGCGGGTTCGGCAGGCTCCGGCGGTTCGGGCAGCTCGGGCGGTGCGGGATCCGCGAGTTCGGGCGGCACGGGCGGCAACGGGGCGGCGGAGGCCATCCGTTCGGCGGTCCAGAAGGACTGCGCCTCGCGCGCCGACCAGCGGCCGACGGCCACCGGGGCGGCGATGCTCCCGGCCGCGGCCACGGACAGCGGCCCTGCCGACGCCAGCAGGGCGGCCGCCACCACGGCCATCGTCAACGTACGTCGCATGCCGGACACTCCCTTAAAGGGCCTGGGGGAAACGGAAGAGCCGGTCCGGGTCGTAGACGCGCCGGACCTCCTGCAGGCGCGCGAGGTTCGGACCGTAGTAGGCCTCGCGCCATCCCGTGAGCTTGGGGTCGGTGTAGTTCTGGTAGGCGCGGCCGCTCGCCCAGGGGCGCAGGTCCTGCCAGAGCCCGTCGAGCCAGCCCTGGTGCCGGGCCACCGCGGCGGCCGGTGCGGATTCGGGCCAGTAGACGAGGTACTGGGCGAGGAAGGCGCTGTCGCGGTGCGCGAAGGCGGTGGAGCCGGCCGGGACGCGGTTCACCGCACCGCCGCAGACCCCGTCGAACTGGACCACGCCCAGGCCACCTTGGGGCACGCTCGTCCCGTACCGCCGCACGGCGGCCAGGACCGCGCCGATCGCCGCGTCCGGCAGCCCGCCGCCCGCCCAGAAGTCGGAGCGTGCGGCGTACGAGTCCCGGCCGAGCCGACCCTGCGGGTCCCGGCCCGGCAGCGTGCCCGGCAGCCGGCACTGCGCGGGGCTCAGTTCCAGGCAGCCCGACATGGCCCGGACGGTGTCCTCGTGGCTGCGTACGGAGATCCAGCTGTCCTGCGGCGCCCCGCCGGCCAGGTCGGACAGCCGGGTCAACTGCCGTTCCAGCTCCTGGCGCCCGTCGAGGCACACCACCCGCACCGCCGGTGGTGCCCCGGCCCCGGCGCCCACCTCGACGGTGAACTCCACCTGGCTCCAGAACGGGTCCGGCAGACCGGCCAGCCAGCGCTGCCAGCCGCGCAGCACGGCCGCGGAATCGCCTCCGGGCCAGTGGAGTTCGGCGTAGGCGCACGCGCCGACCGGGTGCGTGCGGAAGCGGAACTCGGTGACCACGCCGAAATTGCCGCCGCCACCGCCGCGCAGCGCCCAGAAGAGCTCCGGTTCCCGGTCGGCGGAGACCTCGCGGACGATCCCGTCGGGGGTGACCACCCGGGCCCCGGTGAGCCGGTCGGCGGTGGTCCCGTACGCCCGCGAGGCCAGGCCCAGGCCGCCGCCGAGGGTGAGTCCGGCGATTCCGACGGAGGGGCACAGCCCGGTCGGGACGGACCGGCCGTGCCCGGCGAGGGCCGCGTGCACGTCCCCGAGCCGGGCCCCGGCGCCGATCCGTACGTCGGCATCGGCATCGCCGCCGCCCTCGACCGCCACCGCGGCCATGGCCCCGGTGTCGACGACCAGCCCGGCGGATCGCGTGGACCAGCCTGCGTAGCTGTGCCCGCCGCCGCGCGGGACCACGGGCGCGGCCGAGCGGCGGGCGAAGTCCAGGCAGACGGCCACGTCCCCGGCGTGCGCGGGATAGGCCACCGCGGCCGGGGCGACGGTGTCGTACCGGGGCTGGAACAGTCGGCGGGCCTGCGGGTAGTCCCGGTCCCCGGGGAGCACCAGGCGCCCGTCGATCCCGCGTGCCAGCGCGCCGTAGTCCGGGGTCCGGGCCGCCGCCCCGACGGTGGAGAGGACGGCCGCGGCCGCGCTGCCCAGGACTTGGCGGCGATTGAGGCTCATACCTCCTTCCTGCCACCGCCCGGGCCGATAGTCGTGCAGGCGGGTCCCACACGCACCGGGGTGCCCCCTGAACGGCGCACAGCCGAAACGGTTCGGTTCGTCCTATGGCCGTACCGCGATCCGCCATCCACGATCCGAGACCCGTGATCCGAGACCCGTGATCCGAGACCCGCGATCCGGGACCGGCGATCTGCGGCCGATGATCCGAAAATCCGCTCCGCGACCCGCGAACGACCGCCGTACGCTGCCCCCATGGCCCTCGTGGATCTCAGCGCGCACGCCGACGCGTTCAACACCGACCCGTACCCCTTCTACGACGCGCTGCGCACCGCCGGCCCCGTCCACCGGCTGACGCTCGGCGGCGAACGCACCTGGCTGGTCGTCGGCTACGAGGAGGCCCGGCAGGCCCTCGCCCATCCGGGACTGTCGAAGAACTGGCTCGGCTCCGAGCTGTTCACGAGCACCACGCCCGTCCCGGCCGTCGCCACCAGCATGCTGGATACGGATCCGCCCCACCACACCCGGCTGCGCCGCCTGGTGGCCCGGGAGTTCACCGCCCGCCGCGTGGAGTCCCTGCGCCCGCGCGTCCAGCAGATCACCGACGAGCTGCTCGACGCGATGGCGGCCCGGCCCGACCGCCGGGCCGACCTGATCGCGTCCTTCGCCGTACCGCTGCCGATGACCGTCATCTGCGAACTCCTCGGCGTCCCGGGCCTGGACCGGCAGCGCTTCCGCTACTGGTCCGGGGAGATCGTCGCCCCGCTCGACGGCGTCGGCGCGGACCCCCGGGCCGTGGAGGAGATGACCGCGTACCTCCTCGAACTCGTCGCGGCCAAGGCCCAGGATCCCGGCGAGGACCTGCTCAGCGCCCTGATCCGCACCCGCGACGAGGACGGCGGCCGGCTCTCCCCGGACGAGCTGATCGGGATGGCCTTCCTGCTGCTGGTCGCGGGCCACGAGACCACCGTCAACCTGATCGGCAACGGCCTACGGGCCCTGCTCGCGCACCCCGCCCAGCTTGCCGCGCTGCGCGCCGACCCGGACGGGCTGATCGACGGGGCGGTGGAGGAGATGCTCCGCTACGACGGCCCGGTCCAGCACGCCACGTACCGCTTCGCCGCCGCGGACCTGGAGCTGGGCGGCGTCACCATCACGGCCGGCTCCTCCGTCCTGGTCGCCCTCGCCGCGGCGGACCGCGATCCGGCGCGCTTCGCGCAGCCCGGGCCGGACGTCTTCGACATCCGCCGCACCGGCCCGGGCCACCTCGCCTTCGGTCACGGCATCCACTTCTGCCTCGGCGCCCCGCTCGCCCGCATGGAGGGCCGTATCGCGGTCCGGGCCCTGCTGGAACGCTTCCCGGACCTCGCCGGGGACCCGGACGCGGGCCCGCCCGACTGGCTCCCGGGCACCTTGATGCGGGGCGTGACGCGGCTGCCGCTGCGCTGGTGAGCGCCGGGCGTACCCGGCTCCGAGGGGTGCCGGCGCGCCATGCCAGGTCCTTCGCGAGGACGACGCCGTCATCGTCGGCCGCATCCCACCGCCACGCGCCGACGGGCCCCGGCAGTCGCCCTTGCCCAGCCGGTGGTGGATCCTCGGCGGAAGAGACGGCCTACCCCTTGCGTGCCAGCAGGAAGCCCTGGGGGCACTTCTCGTCGGGGCCCGGCTCGCGGACCAGGCGGGCAGCCTCGGTCAGTCCGGCCCCGGCCAGCAGGCCGGCGATCAGCTCCGGCGGTGTCCGGTACACGTCGAGGTCGACCGGATGCCCGTACGCGTGGTCCAGCCGGATCCGGTCGTCGCCCGCCTTGAAGGCGATCAGGAGATATCCGCCCGGTGCCAGCACCCGGGCGAACTCCGCGAACAGCGCAGGCAGTCCGCAGGGCGGGGTGTGCACGGTGGAGTACCAGGCCAGCGCCCCGCCGAGGACCCCGTCGGCCACGTCCAGGGCGGCCATCGACCCCACCTCGAAGCGCAGCCCCGGGTACGTCCGGCGGGCCACCGCCACCATCGCCGGGGACAGGTCGACGCCGAAGACCCTTACGCCCAGCCCGTCCAGATGCGCCGTCACCCGGCCCGGGCCGCATCCCAGGTCCGCCACCGCCCGGCCCCCGCCGCCCGCGTCGTCGCGCACGTACTCGGCGAAAGCCGTCAACATGGCCCGGTCCAGCGGCTTTCCGGCCAGTTCGGCGCTGAGCAGCCGCGCGTAGTCGACGGCGACGGCGTCGTAGGACGCCCGTACGGAGCTGAGGTACGAGGTCTCTGTCATGCCCCTGAACAGTAGCCTCCAGAGCCCCTCCGAGGGGAAACCGGCCGAGTGCTCCCGCTCACCCCCCGACCAGCGGATTGGGCAGTTCCGCCCACTGATCGCCCGGAACCCCGGGACTCAGCCGCATCAGGGTGAGCGCCTTGGTGGGCAGCGGCCCGGTCAGCAGCGCCTCCGTGTCCGCGGTCGCCGGCAGGGCGGCCACCTCCGCGAGGGCCGCGGCGAAGGCCCCGGACGAGCCCGCCGTGGCCCCGAGCGCCCCCGTCAGCAAGGACCCGAAGAGCTTGCGCCGCAGCACGGTCACGTCGTCGGTGACCAGCCTGCCGGACAGGGGCGGCACCGGCAGGCCGTGCCGGGCCAGCCGGGCCGGGCTGATCCGGATGTCGGCGAGGTCGCGGTAGACCAGCCGCAGCGGGGCGCCGGTGGGGGAGAGGACGACGAGGAGGTTCTGGCCGTGGGCCTCCAGGGCCACCCCGAGCTCCAGCACCCGCAGGCACACCGAGAGCGCGAGCCGGGCGAACTCGGCCTGCCAGGCCGCCGAGCGCGCCGGGCCGAAGGAGGCCAGGGCCGCCACCGGCAGCACCCGCTCACCGGCGGCGGCGTCCGCGTACCCCTCCGGCGGCTCGCGCAGCACGGCCGCCAGGTCCGGACTGTGCACGGTCGTGGCGCCCAGCGTGCGGGTGATGTGCAGCCGGCCGTCGAGCCGCTCGGACAGGCCCTGCGCGAAGGCCGAGACGGCCGCCGCCGTCTCGATGGAGTAGACCGAGATGTCCCGCACGGACGAGGTCAGCCGGGCGCTCAGCGCGGTCTTCACGTGCGCCCCGCCGTCGGCGGGAGCCAGGGTGCGCAGGGCCATCAGCGGGTGCGCCGCGAAACCGGGCCGCACCCGCTCGTGCTTCAGGACGTGCGCCGCCTGCCACGGGTGCACCGGGACCAGGACCCGTCCCGCGTCCCGCAGCTCCTCCGGCCAGTCGCCGGTGACCAGGCATTCCCCGGCCCGTACGGCGACCAGCCCGAGTTCCACCACCGGCCGGTGCTCGGGCGCGTACGCCAGCTGCTCGGCCACCGAAAAGCCCGGCCGGGAACGGCAGTTCGGGTGGTAGGGGTGCCCGTCGACCACCCGCTGCTCCCATTCCCAGGTGGTCAGCGGGGCGGGGTCCTCCCCGGCGGGCGGCTGACCGGCCCGGGAGAGCGCGAGGGAGGCCGTACAGGCGTCCAGCTCGGCGGCGAACTGCTCCCCGTGCGGCACCCCGAGGGCCGTCACCAGCCGCGCGGCCTGCCGGTAGGGCCGGCCGTCGAGCAGCAGCTCGCTCACGCAGGGCCCGGTCGCGTACGGATCCGGCAGCGGGCCCTCCAGCCGGGAGCCCCCGGCCAGCAGCAGGGCCAGGCCGTCGGGCCCGTGCTCGCGGGCGAGGACCCAGGGCAGGGGCTCGTAGGCCAGGGCCCGCCACAGCCGGGTCAGCACGGCCGCCCGGGCACCGCCGAGCGCGGCGGCGTACGAGGGTCCGAGCGACGGGCGTACGCCGGCCAGTTCGGCGGCGACGGCCTCTTCGGCCGGGGAGGGGGGAAGATGCATGCTGAGGCTCCGGCATCGGAATATCGCTTTACGGGATGATCAAGTAATGATTGCGGATACTGAAGATCACGACTGGTGGTTACGCCCTGCGAACCTCCGGCGCACCGGATGGACCGAATGGAACCAGTGGACCTCAACGCCGCCGCCGACGCGTACGCCGCCGCCCCGCTCCTGAACTGCCTGCTCAGAGAGGCGGCCGACCCCGCCGAGGGGTACGACGCGGGCGCGGGAACAGATCTGCGCGTCCACCGGCTGCGCGGCAGCGGGCGGCTGCTCCGGGTGCGCGGCGGGCGCCGGCCCGAACGCCCCGAACTGCGCACGGCGGACGGCTGGCACCCGCTCAGCCACACCGAACTGGCCAAACTCGTCTCCGACGAACTGGGCCGGTTCACCGGAATCCCCAACGACGAACTCCCCGTCGAGATCACCGACAGCCGAGCCGCGATCGCCGCGCTGCTGGCCGCCCGGGCCACCGCCGAACCCCCGGCGGACCCGTACCTCCTCTCCGAGCAGTCCCTGGTCATGGGCCACCCCCACCATCCCGCCCCCAAGGCCCGCGGCGGGGCGCCGGCCGGGAGCTGGCTGCCGTACGCGCCCGAGGCCTACGCCCGTTTCCCGCTGGTCTTCCTGGGGCTGCGCGAGGACCAGACCGCCGAGGAGGGCGGCCCGGCCGCCTCCGCCGCGATCGACGCCCTCGCCGACGCTCTCGACGGGCCGCGCGCTCCCGCCGGATACCGGCTGCTGCCCGCCCACCCCTGGCAGCTCGACCTCGTCGGCGAGAGGCCCGCGGTGCGCGAGGCCTTCGCCGACGGGCGGCTGCTGCGGCTCGGCGCGACCCGGCGGCCGGCCTGGCCGACCGCCTCGATCCGGACCCTGTACGTGCCGGACGCGACGGCCGACCTCTTCGTGAAGTTCAGCCTCGACGTCCGGATCACCAACGACGTGCGCCGGCTGTGGCGCCACGACCTGCTGAAGCTGCGCCGCACCGATGCGGCCGTCGAGGCCGGTTTCGCCGCCCTGCGCCGGACCGGCCCGGCCGCGGCCTGGCTCCCCGACCGCGGCTACCGCACCGCCACCTTCGCGTTCGAGGAGCTCGCCGTCCTGGTCCGCGACGGCCTGCACGCGCACACCGTGCCCGGGGCCACCCCGCTGCTGGCCGCCGCGCTCGCCGAGGGCTACCCCGGGAGCCCGCCGGCCGGGAACAGCGACCCGGTCCGCTGGTGGCGGGCGTACCTGCGCCAGGTCGTGCCGCCGGTGCTGGAACTGTTCGCCCGGCAGGGCGTCGTGCTGGAGGCCCACCTCCAGAACACCCTGGTCGCCGTCGACGCGGACGGACTGCCGGTGCAGGCCCTCTTCCGGGACGCGGAGGGGGTCAAACTGCCGGCGGACCTCCCGCGGGCGGATGCCTGGCAGCGCCTGGTCTACTGCCTGGTCGTCAACAACCTGACGGAGATCGCGGGCGCCCTGTCCGGACGGTATCCGGACATCACCCCGCTCCTGTGGCCGGCCGCGCGGGAGGAGTTCCTGCGCTACGACGCCACCCGCGGGCTCCCCGAGATCGCGGAACTGCTCGCCGCCGCGACCCTGCCGGGCAAGACCAACCTGCTGCTGCGCTGGACCCGGGCGGACGGCGCGGACGCCCGCTACCTGCCCTTGCCGAACCCGCTGCGCGGCTAGGGCATGTTGTAAAAGTCCCGCCTGGCTCGCGGCGCCTGGCACCGCGCCTCGCCGCGTTGTCGGAACGCCCGCTTACGTCCAGTAGGCGGGCGATCCTCCGCCTTGCGATGCACGGCACCAGACGCCGCGAGCCGCGCCCTTCGGGCGCCCGGCGCTACTTCTAAAACACCTAGGCCGTCTCTTCCGGATCCGGCTCGGAGAGGCCCAGCAGGTCCGCCGCGTTCGTGTCGAGGATCGCCGTGGCCTCCTCCTGGGTGAGCCCCGATGCGGAGACGTAGTTCACGGCCCGTACGAAGACCTCGTCGTCCTCGTACGGGAAGTCCGTGCCCAGCACGAGACGACCGGCCCCGAAGGACGCGGCCGCGGCGGCCAGCGCCGGTCCGTGCACATGGCTGACCGTGTCGTACCAGAGGCGGCCGACGGCCACCGAGGGGAGTTCGGGGGTCCGGGGGGACTCGAAGGCCAGATGGTCGTCGAGCCGACGGGGCAGCAGGGGGAGGGCGCCGCCCAGGTGCGAGGCCAGGATGCGCATCCGCGGATAGCGTGCCGGAATGCCCGCGAGGATCAGGTGCATGATCGCCACCGTGTCCTCGACCGGTGCCCCGACCATCCACGTCATGTCGTGCTCGGTGATCAGCGGGCTGGCGGCGCCCTCACCGGCCGGGTGGATGCACAGGACGGCGCCGCGCCGGTCGAGCTCCTCGTAGACGGGGTGGAACAGGGGATCGGCCAGCGTGTGGCCGAGTACGGTCGTGGTCACGCCGACGCCGACCGCGCCGAGGTCGTCGAGGGCACGGGTGACCTCGCTCAGTGCGGCGTCGACGTGCGGGAGCGGCAGCGCGGCGAAGGCCCGGAACCGTCCCGGGAAGCGGGCCACGAGCTCGGCGTACGCGTCGTTCGCCGCACGGGCCAGCGCCACGGCTTCGGGTTCGCCGGGCAGGTGCGGCGACTGAGGCGCGACGGAGAGCACCTGCAGGTCGATGCCGGCCCGGTCCATCAACGCGAACCGGTGGTCCAGATCGGCCTCGGTCGCGTCGGCGCCGATCCCGCGCTGGGTGCCCGTATCGGTCTTGCCCAGCCGTTCGAGGCGGTCCAGGTAGTCCACGGTCCACAGGTGTGCGTGCACGTCGATACGCAGAGCGCTCACCCTTCGATGGAACGCCTTTCGCGCGGCGCGGGCCAGTCGACGGGACAGCCGACGGGCCCGGCCCCCGCCCGCCGACGGCCTAGCAGCGGAAGTGGGCGCGGTGCTCGTGGAGGAAGGCGTCGAGGGTGCGGGGCGGGCGGCCCAGGATGTCGCCGACGGTCGTGGTGGGGGCTTCGGGCCGGGTGACGGAGAGTTGCTGGATCTCCGTCACGTGGTCGGCGAGCCAGGCGGGCATGTGGGCGTTGCGGATGAGGTGGTCGCGCAGTCGGTCCGGGGTGAGGTCGACGTAGCGGATCCGATGGCCGGTCAGGGCGGTCAGCCGTGAGGCGAGTTCGGGGTGGGAGACGGCTTCGGGTCCGGTCAGCGTGTAGGTGCCGCCGGCGATGTCGGGCCGGGTGAGGGCGGCGGCCGCGACGTCGCCGATGTCGCGGCAGTCGATGTAGTTGCAGGGCGCGTCGCCCGTCGTGCCGAGGATGACGCCCTGGGCGACGGAGGGAGCCAGGCGCAGGAGGTTCTGCGTGAACGCGTAGGGGCGCAGGATGGTGTGGGTGAGGCCGGCGGCGCGCAGGTGTTCCTCGACGGCGTGGTGTCCGCGGGAGACGGCGACCGGTGAGTCGGGTTCGGCGGCGGGTGCGGAGATCTTGACGATGTGTCCGATGCCGGCGTGTGCGGCGATGTCTATGACGCGGGTTTCGAGTTCGACCTGTGCGGGACCGTTGGCCATGGCGAGGAAGAGCTGGCCGGCGCCCTTGAAGGCGGTGCGCAGGGAATGGGGGTCGGTGGCGTCGGCGTACTGGACCTCGGCGGGAGGCTGATGAGCGCCGGCTGTGCCGGGGATCGGCCGGTGCGGGGTACGGGTCAGTGCGCGGACGGGAGTGCCGGACGCGGCGAGGCTGTGGAGCAGGGCGTTCCCGGTCGCTCCGGTCGCTCCCATGACAACGATCATCGTGTGCTCATTCCTTGGTGGCTGTGGCTGTGGCTGTGGCTGTGAGTGCGCGGCGACGGGATGCCGCCGGGCCGCCTATGCCGTGGTGGTGGTGCTGCGCCAGCGCAGGGTGACGATGGTGGTGGCGAGGGCCGCGGAGACGGGGAGGTCCACGCGCAGGCGCTCCAGCCACGGGGTGGCGGGGACCGGGGTGTGGGCGGGTAGCCACTGGGCGGTGAAGCACCCCAGCAGGGCCGCCGCGCCGACGGCGGTGATGGCGAGTACGGCGGTCAGGACGCCGCGCGGCGAGGTGAGGGTCCACCGTCGGGGCTGCCCGCCGTGCCGCAGCCAGGTGCCGACCAGGAACGCCACCACGGCTGAGGTGCCGGCGATGGAGGTGCAGGCGGCCACGGCCAGGTCCCGCTGCCCCGTGACGGCTCCGGCGGCACCGGCCGTCAGCGCGGGCGCGGCGTACGCGGTCAGCACCTCACGCCACAGGGTGAACGGCCGGGGCGGCCGGGGAGGCCGGGAGGCTGCTCGGTCCGGGCCGGTTCTGTGTTTCGGTGACGCGGGCATGCTGGCCTCTTTCTCGGTCGAAGATAATTAGGCGGCTAACTATTACTGCGTAAAAAGGGCCCCTGCCCGTAGAGCGGGGCCGAAAGGGCTGTGGGTCGGGTCAGTCCGCCGCCAGGGCCGCACTGCCGCGCACGACGCGGGCGAGCAGATCCAGGAACACCGCACGCTCCTCGACGGAAAGCCCGCCCACCATCGCCTCCAGCCGCCCGAAATGCTCGGACGCCATGTCGCGCAGGCGCTGCGCCCCGCGCGCGGTCAGGACGGCCACCGTGCCCCGGCCGTCCTCCGTGGACGGGCGGCGGGCGATCAGCCCTTCGCGTTCCAGGCCGTCCAGCAGGCCGGTGACCGTGGCCCTGGAGACGTCGAGGTCGACCGCGAGGCGCGAGGGGGACTTCTCCCCGCCGTGGTCCTCCAGGTCCGCGAGCAGGCGGTAGCGCCCCGTCGACAGGCCGAACCGGGCGAAGTGCGCCTCGGCCGCCCGGCCGACCCGCGCACCCGCCGAGATCAGGCGTACCGCGACCAGTACCGCCTGTGGGTCGACCTCCAGGCCGTAGTGCTCGACCTGGCGTCTGGCCTGGTCCAGCGTGGGTGCCTCGCCGTCGATGCCGTCCCTCGTCATGGAAATTAATATGGCGGCTAATCAGTTTCCTTGTCAAGACGCCCGGACCCTTGGGGATGTTCGTGGGGGCGGAATCGGCCAATCCGGGCCAGGTGCCCCGATCCACCTCACGGAAAGGTATAGACCAATGCTACGTTGGTCGGGCAGACCGCGCAGTCCTTGACCACCCGTCAGAGGAGAAGCCATGCCCTCCCCTTCGCGGGGCGGCGGCCCGGCCGCCATGCCCAAGTACCAGCGGATCGCCGCAGCGCTGCGCCGCGATCTCGACCGCGCCGCGCACACTCCCGGCGGCCGACTGCCGTCCGAACGCAGCCTCGCCGCGCGCTACCAGGTCAACCGGCAGACCATCCGGGCTGCCCTCCAGTACCTGCGCGATGACGGCCTCGTCGTCACCGGCCGCCGCGGCACCCGTCCCGCCGTCCCCGCCCTTGCCGCCGTCTGCGTGGTCCCGGCCGCGGCGCCCTCCGCCGGCCGTGCGTCGGCCCGGAGCTGGGTCGCCTTCGTCACCGTCCCGCCCTCGCTCGGTACGCTCCTCGGCATCGCCGGCGGAGACCGCACCCTGGTCCATCACCACCGCGAACGCGGCCCGGCCGGTGAGACCCTCCGGGACGCCGTCACCTACTTCAGCCCCGGAGCCGTCGCGCGGAGTCCGGAGCTGGCGGCCCTCCGGCCCCGGACGGTGGCGACGACGACCGCCCGCGAGCAGGACCTGACCCCCCTCCACCGCTGGCTCGACCGCGCCGCCACGGTCGGCCGGGTCGCCGAGACCCTCACCATGACCCGCGTCACCCACCCGCAGTCCACCGCCCCGGCCTGCGGGCTGACCGTGCGCCGCACCCTGCACGACAGCTCCGGCCGACTGCTGGCCGTCACCGACCTGGCCTTCCCCACCTGGGACCGCCTCACCTTCCACCGCGACCGCCGCGACCACGCGACCACCGGTTTCCGCATCACGTAACCGCCGGAACCATGCTGTGGCCTCGGCCACACCCCGGGCGGCGGCGCACCGGGCCCGGCGGTCGGAGAGGCCGCCGGGCCGCCGCCCCAACTCCCCTCCCGGGGGCGGGCGTACCCGACCGCAGCCATCAGGGACCTCCCGCCCCGGGTGCGCGGATCCGCCCACGGGCCCTCGCGCCCCGTAAGTGAGGAGGGTCACCCCGGCGTTTGCGCAGGTGAATGGAGGGCATCGGCGCTGCTGGAGCGGAACCATGTCCTCCGGCCCATCGGGGCGAAGGACACGGCGCACACGGGCAGATCCCGTCCCGCTCCACGGCCCGCCGGTCCGCCGGCGCGCGCCGTACTTGGTACGACCCGTGAGGTGTATGTGTCCACGCTCCAGGCCGAGCACGTCTACAAGGTGTTCGGGAGGCGTCCCGCCGACAGCGCTGCCGCGGTCCGCGCGCTCGAAAGCGGCGCAGGCCGCGACGAGTTGCGCGCCGACGGGACCACCGCTGCCGTGATCGACGCCTCCTTCGACGTCCGGCCCGGCCAGATCTTCGTCGTCATGGGTCTGTCGGGATCGGGCAAGTCCACTCTGCTGCGCATGCTGAACGGCCTGCTGGAACCCACCGCGGGACGCATCCTCTTCGGCGGCCAGGACCTCACCGCGCTGAGCGCGAGTGAGCTGCGCCACGTACGGTCCACGAAGATCTCCATGGTCTTCCAGCACTTCGCGCTGTTCCCGCACCGCAACGTGCTGGAGAACGCCGGCTACGGACTTGAGGTGCAGGGCGTGCCCCGCCCCGAGCGCGAGCGGCGCGCCGCCGAGGCCCTGGCCCTGTGCGGGCTCGAAGGCTGGGAGAAGTCCTGGCCCGACGAGCTCTCCGGCGGCATGCAGCAGCGGGTCGGCCTCGCCCGGGCGCTGGCCACCGACGCCGACCTCCTGCTGATGGACGAGTCCTTCAGCGCGCTGGACCCGCTGATCCGCCGCGACATGCAGGACCAGCTGCTGGAGCTCCAGAAGCGCCTGAAGAAGACCATCGTCTTCATCACCCACGACCTCAACGAGGCCATGCGCCTCGGCGACGGAATCGCCGTCATGCGCGACGGCCGCATCGTCCAGCAGGGCACCGCCGAGGACATCCTCACCCGTCCCGCGGACGACTACGTCGCCTCCTTCATCCAGGACGTGGACCGCTCCCGGGTCCTGACGGCCGACGCCGTCATGGACGATCCGGAGCCGGCCGCCGACGCCTGCGACTGCCCCACCGTCACCGCCGGGACCCCGCTCGCCGACCTGTGCGCCGTCAGCGCCCGCGTCCCGCACGCGGTCGCCGTCACCGGCGCGGACGGCTCCGTCATCGGCTCCGTACCCCAGGACCGCCTCATCGCCTTCATCGGCGACGAGCAGCGGCCCCCGATGTACTGCGCGGAGGTGGCCGCCTGATGCCCCGCCTGCACCTCGGCGCCTGGGTCGACCGTGGAGTCGACTTCCTCCAGAGCCATCTCTCCTGGCTGTTCGAGGCCATCAGTGCCCTCGTCACCGGCCTCTACGACGGCATCGACGCCGTCCTCTCCGCCCCCGCCCCGCTGCTCTTCGCGGGCATCCTGGCCGTCGCCGCCTGGTGGCTGCGCGGTCTGCTGGCGGGCCTGCTCGCCTTCGCGGGCTTCGCGCTGGTCGACTCCCTCGGCCTGTGGGAGGACGCCATGTCCACCCTGTCCCTGGTCCTGGTCGCCACCCTCGTCACCCTGGCGTTCGCGATCCCGCTCGGGATCTGGGCCTCCAGATCCGACCGGGTCAGCGCCCTGCTGCGGCCGGTCCTGGACTTCATGCAGACCATGCCGGCCATGGTCTACCTGATCCCCGGCATCATCTTCTTCGGGGTGGGCGTGGTGCCCGGCATCATCGCGACCATCATCTTCTCGCTGCCTCCGGGCGTACGGATGACCGAGCTCGGCATCCGCCAGGTCGACGGGGAACTGGTCGAGGCCGCCGAGGCCTTCGGCACCAGCCCGCGCGACACCCTCGTACGCGTCCAGCTCCCGCTGGCCCTGCCCACCGTCATGGCGGGCGTCAACCAGGTCATCATGCTGGGCCTGTCCATGGTCGTCATCGCCGGCATGGTCGGCGGCGGCGGGCTCGGCGGCGCCGTCTACAAGGCCATCGGCAACGTCGACATCGGCCTCGGTTTCGAGGCCGGCGTCTCCATCGTCATCCTCGCCATGTACCTGGACCGGATGACGGGCGCGCTCGGCCGCCAGGTCTCCCCGATCGGCCGCCGTGCGCTCGCCAAGGCGCGGGCCGCCGCGACCGGCGCGGCCAAGCTGTGGAACCACCGCCCCCAGCCCGCGTACGCGATCGGCGGCGCCGTGGTCCTGGCGCTCGTCGCGGGCGGCCTGAACACCTTCGGCGGCTCCGCCGCCGAGGAGGGCCCGGCCGGGGCCGCGAACATCGGCAAGGGCCGCACCCTCTCCGTCGGCTACATCCCGTGGGACGAGGGCATCGCCTCCACCTTCCTGTGGAAGGAGCTCCTGGAGCGCCGCGGCTACAAGGTCGACGCCCGCCAGCTGGAGGCCGGAGCGCTGTACACCGGCCTGGCCGGCGGCCAGCTCGACTTCCAGACCGACGCCTGGCTGCCCGTCACCCACGCCCAGTACTGGGAGAAGTACGGGAACAAGCTGGAGGACCTCGGCTCCTGGTACGGCCCCACCTCGCTGGAGCTGTCCGTGCCCTCCTACATGAAGGACGTGCGCTCGCTCGCCGACCTCAAGGGCAAGGCGGATCAGTTCAAGGGCCGCATCATCGGCATCGAGCCGAGCGCCGGCGAGATGTCGATCCTCAAGGACAAGGTCCTGAAGGACTACGGCCTCGACGGCGAGTACAAGGTCGTCGACGGCTCCACGCCCGGCATGCTCGCCGAGCTGAAGCGGGCCTACGAGAAGAAGGAGCCCGTCGCGGTCGTGCTGTGGTCCCCGCACTGGGCGTACTCCTCCTACGAGCTGACCAAGCTTGAGGACCCCAAGGGGGCCTGGGGCAAGGGCGACGGGATCCACACCCTGGCCCGCAAGGGCTTCGCGGAGGACGAGCCGAAGGTCGCCGAGTGGCTGAAGTCCTTCAAGCTCACCGAGGAGCAGCTGACCGGCCTGGAAGCGAAGATCCAGGAGACCGGGAAGGGCAAGGAACAGCAGGCGGTCCGCGCCTGGCTGCAGGACCACCCCGAGATCGACCGGCTCGCCTAGGGGTGTCTCTTCGCGAAGGCGCCGCCGCGCAACCGGGCTGGGGGGGGGAGGGGGCGGGGGTGTGTTCGGCAGAGCGGCGTGTGGGGAACGAGGGTGTGGGGTAGTGTAGCTCTCGGGGGGC
>NZ_JBIAVW010000005.1:0-22911 GCF_042894785.1 Streptomyces sp. NPDC001502 | reverse complement strand
GGGCCCGGCGGTGCTCCCCCACCCCCCGGTTCGGCCCGGCGCCGGGTGGGGGGGCGGGGCGGGGCCGCCCCCCCCCCGGGGGCCCCCCCCCGGGGGGCCCCGCCCCCCCCGCGGCGGCGCCTTTCGTGTGTGCGGGGCGGCTCAGCCGACCAGCACCCGGTCCGGGGTCCGCCGCGGGTCCGGGTCGGTGTCCTGCGTGCCGCGGCGGGGGCGTACCGGCCACCACATGGACCGGCCCAGGAGGGTGGCCAGCGCGGGCACCAGCACGATCGACAGGACGAAGGCGGAGAGCATGATCCCGAGGGCCGCCGCGAAACCGATCTGCTGGGTGGACGGGGCGGGGGTGACGGCCAGGCTCCCGAAGGAGGCGGCCAGCACCAGGCCCGCCGTGGCGATGGCGGGCGCCGTGTGCCGCACGGCGCGGCCCACCGCGGCGCGGGCCGGACCGGGCCGGGCCATCTCCTCCCGGATCCGGTCGCTCATGAGGATGTTGTAGTCGGTGCCCAGCGCGACCACGAACAGGAACAGCACGAGCGGCAGGGTGAAGTCCACCCCGGGCCGGTCCAGCGCGTGCTGGAACACCAGGGTCGAGGCACCGAGGGTGGCGGCGAAGCCGAGCCCGACCGAGGCCAGCAGGATCACCGGTGCCAGCAGACTGCGCAGCAGGGCGAGCAGGATCAGCGCGATGAGCGCCGCCGCCACCGGGAAGACCACCCGCAGGTCCTTGTCCACCGCCGTCGCGATGTCGGCGAAGACCGCCGCGGTGCCGCCCACGTACGCCTGCGTACCCGCGGGAGCCTGAGCCAGGGCCGTGGCCCTGACCGGACCCGTCACCAGGTCGCGCGCCTCCTGCCGCTGCGGGTCGGAGGTGAGGAACAGATCGATCCGCGCCGCCCGCCGGTCCTCGCTGAGCACCGTGTCCGCGACCTGGCCCACCCCGCCGACCCCGGCGAGCGCCTTGGACAGTCCGCCGAGCCGTTCGGCGGTCAGGGCGGCGCCGTCGGAGGCGGTCACGAAGACGCTGGTCGGGTCCGACACCCCGGCCGGCAGGGCGCGGGACATCTCGGCCGCGGTGGCCACGGCGGCGGTGCGCTCGCCGCCCCCACCGCTCTGCCCGTAGTCCATGCGCATCCCCACGACCCCGGCGGCCAGCGTGCCGAGCAGCGCCACCGAGGCCAGGACCAGCGCGAACGGACGGCGCGCCACCCGGTCGCCCATCCGCGCGGCGGAGCCGGCACGGGGCTCGCGCTTCAGGGCGCGTGAAGGCCAGAACATCTTGCGGCCGGTGACCGCCAGCAGGGCCGGCATCAGGGTCAGGCTGCCCAGCAGCATCACCAGCACGGACAGCGCGATGGCCGGGCCGAGGACCCGGAACTGGCCGAAGGAGGCAACTCCGAGCGTGGCGAAGGCGGCGACGATGGTCAGGGCCGCGGAGGTGATGGCCGTCCCCACCCGCCCGGCGACGTGGGCGGCCGCTTCACGCCCGGACTGCTCCGGGTGTTCGCGCAGTTGCTCCCGGAAGCGGAAGAGGAGGAACAGGAAATAGTCGATGCCGATGCCCATCAGAACCACACTGATCAGGCTCGGTGTGGATTCGGAAAGCCCGATCCCGGTCAGCAGCGCGGCGCCGACCACCGTGCCCGCCGCGGCGCCCCCGATGACGCTGACCGCGAGCAGGGGCAGCAGGGCCGCCAGAGCGCTGCGGAAGACGAGGACGTGCAACAGGACGATGACCGCGAGCATGGCGATGCCGACGACCGTCGAGCGGGTCTTCTCCGCGTCCGTCGTATCCACCCGGTCCGCGATCCCGCCGGTGAAGCCGGTGCGCAGGCCCTCATCCGCCAGGGCGTCCCGGGCCGCCTCCCGGAAGGCCCGGAAGGTGTCCTGCACCCCGGGATCGGCGGGGTTGCCCGTCAGTTCGACGGACAGCAGCCGGAAGGAGCGGTCGGGCGCCGTCATGGCCGGGCTGACCCGGGGGACCTGAGAGTGGTCCTGCGCGAGCGGCATCGTCTCCTCGGTCCTCGGCATGACGACGCGCTTCCGGGACAACCGCTCGGCCTGCGCGTCGATGCGCCGCTCGTCGGCGGCGGTGAGCGGCGCCTCGTCCGACCGGGCCACCAGCAAGGTCAGGAGGTTGGCGTCCGGCTTCGCCCCGAACCGCTCCTCGGCGATCTTCAGAGCGGCCGCCGAGTCGTACTGCGCGGGAAGGAACCCGGCGTTGCCGGTCTGGACGGCGCGGAAGACGAACGCCTGGCCCAGGACGGCCGCCGCCAATCCCAGGACCGCCCACAGGGCGATCACCTTCCAGGGACTTCTCGTCGAGAATCCGGTCAGGGCGCGGATCACATTTCCTCCGGTCTGTGCGGTGCCGGCCGGGGTTCCCGGCCTGACTCCAGACCATCAGGGGCGAGCGGGCGAAACGTCGGGTCGCGGGAGGATCCGCACCCCGGGACCAGGGTCCGGCCGTCCGCGCCGACCAGGACTCCGGTCCTGGTACGGGCCCCGACCGTGGTCGGGTGGCACGGGCGGCGGCCGGTGCCAGAATGGATCACCGGGGGACAGGACGGGCGGCATGGGGGTGGGTATGGGCATGGGGATGGGCGCGGGTACGCGTGCGGACACGGCTACGCATACGGCTACGGCTACGGCTACGGCTACGACGACGGCTGCGGGAGCGGACAGGGGCGGCGAGCGCGGGCCGTGGACGCGCAACGACGCGCTCGTGGCGATCGCGGCCGGCGCCACCGACCTCGTCGGCTTCTCCCTGGCGACCCTGACCGAGGGCGGGTCCCTCGGCGTGACCACAGCCGCCTTGCTGGTCGTCTCGGCGATGACGCTGCTCGCCCGGCGCGACCACCCGCTGCCGGTCCTGGGCGCCGTACTGGCCCTGGGCGCCCTGCTGAACGTCGCCGCACCGCTGTCCCCGCACTTCACCCTCAGCCTCACGGTCGCCCTCTACTCGGTGGCCAGGGTGAGCCGTCCCGCTGTGGTCGCGGTGACGGTGGTCGCGATGGTCCCGCTCGTCTCCGCGGGCCAGAGCGGCTGGCCGCTGCCCTACGGCTGGTGGGGTCTGGCCGGCAACGCGGTGGCCGCCCTCATCACCGTCACCGCGGCCGTGGTGGTCAACCGCCGGCAACGGGAGGCCGAGGCCCAGCGGACGCGGCTCGCCGACCGGGCGGTGGCCGAGGAGCGCCGCCGGATCGCGCGCGAACTGCACGACATCGTCGCCCACCACATCACCACCATGCAGCTGATGGCCGGCGGGGCGCGGGCCAACCTGGCGTACGACCCCGAGGTGTCCCGCGAAGCGCTGGTCACCCTGGAGGACTCCGGGCGGATGGCGCTGCGCGAGATGCGCCAACTCCTCGACGTGCTACGGGCCGGGGAGGAACCGGAACAGACCCCGCCGGCGCCGCAGCCCGGGGCGGACGATCTCGGCCGGATCATCACCGAGTCCCGGCTGGCCGGAACGGAGACCGAGTTCACCGTCGACGGGCCGGTCCGCCCGCTCCCGCCGACCGTGGGCCTCACCGTCTTCCGGATCGTCCAGGAGGCCCTGACCAACACCCGCAAGCACGCGGGCAGGGCGCGGGCACATGTACGGCTCACGTACCACGGGGACGAGGTGGGCGTGGAGGTGTGCGACGACGGAGCGGGAGCCCAGGCGCCGCCCGCACGCCCCACGGCGCGTTCCGGGTACGGTCTGATCGGTATGCACGAGCGGGTCGCCCTGCAGGGCGGAACCCTGGAGGCCGCCGCCCTTGCCGGTGGCGGATTCCGGGTGGCGGCCCGGATCCCCCTCCCGGTCCAGGACACCGCCCGAAGAGAGGAACCGCACGGATGATCCGTGTACTCATCGCCGACGACCAGCCGCTGGTCCGGCGCGGCCTGGCCCTGATCCTGGGCCCCGACCCGGAGGTCGAGGTCGTGGGCGAGGCCGAGGACGGAGCCCAGGCCGTGGCCCTGGCCCACGAGGTACGGCCCGACGTGGTCGTCATGGACATCCGGATGCCGGTCATGGACGGGGTCAAGGCTACGGAGGAACTCGCGCGCACGCTCCCCGGGACCCGCGTCCTGGCCCTCAGCACCTTCGACATGGACGAGTACGTGGTCGCCGCCCTGCGCGCCGGCGCGTACGGCTTCCTGCCCAAGGACATCTCCCCGGAGGAGCTGATCGCCGCGGTCCGCATCGTCCACACCGGCGAGGCGGCCGTCGCGCCGCGGCTGCTCAGCCGGCTCCTCTCCGCCTACGTACGGACCCCCGCGCGGCCGCGGTCGTGGGCGGCCGAGACCCCCCTCGAACTCACCCCGCGCGAGCTGGAGATCTGGCGGCTCATGGCCACAGGCCGGGGCAACGCCGAGATCGCCGCGGAACTGGACATCAGCATCTCCACGGTCAAGAACCACATCACCGGCATCTTCGGCAAACTGGGCGTCCGCGACCGCGCGCAAGCGGTGATCGCGGCGTACGAATCGGGCCTGGTGGAGGCGGGTGGCGCGAGCGGTTGATCACCAAGTGCCCCCAAGAGGACCGGATTACTCCTGCTGACCGCACCTCTGACCAGCCAGAACACTGGACGATTCGCCCGTGCGCACCCGGGCCCGTCCATGGCACAGTGCGAGCAGCCCAACCGCACGACGAGGGAGCCTTCATGCGCGATCAGCACGCCACGCCGCTCACGGCCGCTCCCGAGTGCCTGCCGGACCCCCGTCCGCTGCCCTGCTGTCCGGTGTGCGCGGACGCACCGGAACGCATCTCCTGGCGCCAGCGCCCGGGGCGGCCGGTGATCCTGGTCTTCGACCCCTGCGGCCACCGCTGGTCCTCCCCGGCTCCACCGGTCCTGGCCGTCAGCCCAGAGAGGGCCTAGGCCGGGGCCCGGCGACCGACTCGGCGAGCAGGCGGCGGCCGGCCGCGGTGGTGAGGGTGCCCCGTACCGCCGTGTCCCGTACGGCGCGTGCGGGCGCCGAGCGCAGGGTCCAGGCGCGGGTGGCGAGGTCGGTGCGGGCGAGGACGCCCAGCGCGTCGGCCCGGCGGGCTCGGCGCCAGGCCGCGAGTCCCGCGTCTTCCGGGCCGCCGCGGGCGGTGGCGGCGGGCAGCGCCGCGGCGAGGGAGACGGCGTCCCGCAGCCCGAGGTTGAGCCCCTGGCCGCCGATCGGGCTGCACACATGGGCGGCGTCACCGATCAGCAGCACCCGCCGCCGCCCGTCGTGCGCGGCGAGGCGCCGGTGGGTGCGGAAGGTACTGCTCCAGCGGCATTCGCGGACCGCCGCCGTCCATCCCCGGGCCGCCGCCTCGGCGGCGATCCCCTCCGGGCCGCCCACGCCGCCGCCCGCCACCCGGCCGTGCGGCAGGTGCAGTACGACCCGGGCCCAGCCGTCGAGGTGCATCGGGAGCACGACGAGCAGGCCGCGCGGACCGCCGACCATGTGGACCCGGGCCGGGTCCAGTGAGGGATCCTCCACCCGCAGGTCGGCGAGCTGCCACGCGCCGGCGTACGTCCGGCCGCGGAACGCCGTGCCGGCCAGCGCGCGCAGGGTGCTGGACGCGCCGTCGGCCGCCACGACCCAGCGGGCGCGCACCGGACCGAGGGCGTCCGACCGTACGGTGACGCCGTCGGCGTCCTCGTCCACGGACCGGACGGCGGTCTCGCGGTGCACGCGCACCCCCGCGCGTTCGGCCTCCGCGGCGAGCAGCCCCTCGGTCGCGCACTGCGGCACGGTGAGGATGTACGGGTACGGGGAGCGCAGCCGGGCCAGGTCGAAGCCGCCGAGCCGGCGCCGCCCCGACCACATCTCCACCGCGTCCACGCGTCGGCCGAGCGGGAGCAGGGATCCGGCCAGTCCGCTCGGGGTCAGGGCCTCCAGGGTCCGCGCGTGCAGGTCCGTGGCACGGGACTCGGTGACCGGCCCCGGACGGCGTTCCAGCACCACCACACCGAGACCCGCCCGGGCGAGCAGCAATGCCGCGCTCAGCCCGACCGGTCCCGCCCCCACCACTGCCACATCGACATCGTCGCCCACCATGCCCCGCACTCTATCCAGGCCGTACCGCCGCCTGAGGGATGCTCAAAGATGCGTGAGGGAAGTCGACTTCGAGCATCATCTTTCACCGGGGCCCGCCGGAGCGCTATCTTGGCGAGAGCATGCCAAGGAGCTGTGTCCGTGTCCCGGACCGCACGAGGAGCTGCCCCATGAGACTGCCCAGCATCCGCAGGAGCCAGGGTCGGCAAGGCCCGTCAGGCAGCCGAGTTCACACGGCGCGGCGGCGGCGCGGGCGGCGCACCCCGGCCGTCGCCCTGCTCGCCGCCGCCCTCGCCGTGGCAGGTCTGGCCGCTGCCGGACCGGTCGCCTTACCCGCCTCGGCCGCTCCCGCCGCCCCTGCCGCTCCCGCCGGAGCCACGGCGACGGCGGGCGACGTCACCGGTTTCACCCGGTCCGGGAACACCTTCACCGTCACGGCCTCCGGCGGAGCCAAGGCCCGCGTGGTCGTCGCCCGCGCCGACATCTTCCGCCTCTGGCTCTCGCCCGACGGGTCCTTCACCGACGACCCGGCCGGCACCGACCTCGCGCCCACCACCGACTTCGGCCCGGTGACCACGAGCTGGTCGGACGCCGGCGCGTACTACCGGATCACCACCGGATCCCTCTCCATCCGGGTCAACAAGAAGCCCCTGCAGTTCTCCGTCTACCGCGCCGACAACACCACCCCCGTCTGGCAGGAGACCCGGCCCACCAGCTGGACCGGCAACCGGACCACCCAGTACCTGGCCCGCGGCGCCGACGAGCAGTTCTACGGCACCGGCCTGCGCCTGGGCGAGTGGGCGCTGCGCGGCAAGACCGTACCCATCGCCGTCGACAACAAGTGGCGCGAGAACGACAACGCCAGCCCCGCCCCCTTCTACATGTCCACCAACGGCTACGGCGTCATGCGTAACACCTGGGCCCCGGGCTCCTACGGCTTCGACGCGCCCACCACTCTCACCCACGACGAGAAGCGCTTCGACGCCTGGTACTTCACCGGCGGCTCCCTCAAGTCCGTGCTCGACGCGTACACCGACGTCAGCGGGAAGCCGTTCATGGCACCGATGTGGGGCTTCGAGCTCGGCAACGCCGACTGTTTCAACGCCTCCAACCCCGACTACCAGGGCGATCACAACCGGCTCCGCCACCAGACCACCCCCGATGTCGTCGGCTACGCGGCCGACGCCCGGGCCGCCGACATGCCCTCGGGCTGGTTCCTGCCCAACGACGGCTACGGCTGCGGCTACACCGCGCCCCTCAAAGCGACGGTGGACGCCCTGAAGGCCAAGGGCTTCCAGACGGGCCTGTGGACCTCCACCGGCCTCGGCTCCATCGCCGACGAGGTGGGCAGGGCCGGCAGCCGGGGCGTGAAGACCGACGTGGCCTGGATCGGCAGCGGCTACAAGTACGCCTTCGACGGTGTGCGGCAGGCCGTGGACGGGATCGAGAAGAACTCCGACGCCCGCCGCTTCGTCTGGACCGTCGACGGCTGGGCGGGCACCCAGCGCAACGCCGTCGTCTGGACCGGCGACACGTACGGCACCTGGGACGACATGCGCTGGCACGTCCCCGCCATCACCGGAGCGGGCCTCTCCGGCCTCAACCACGCGGCCGGTGACATCGACGGCATCTTCGGCGGCAGCCCGCAGACGTACACCCGGGACCTGCAGTGGAAGGCCTTCACCCCGGCCTTCATGACCATGTCCGGCTGGGGCGCGACCGGCCCGTCCGCCGGCTACCACGACAAGCAGCCCTGGCGTTTCGCCGAGCCGTACCTGTCCATCAACCGCACGTACCTGCAGCTCAAGATGCGGTTGATGCCGTACCTGTACACGATGAGCCGCGTCGCCCACGAGAGCGGCGTACCCAGCACCCGCGCCATGGTCCTGGAGTACCCCGACGACCCGGTGGCCCGCGGCAACCTCACCAGCGGACAGTTCATGGCCGGTGACTCCCTCCTCGTCGCGCCCGTCGTCTCCGACACCTCGGTCCGCGACGGCATCTACCTCCCCGCCGGGACCTGGACCGACTACTGGACGGGCCGTACGTACGCGGGCCCGGGGTGGCTGAACGGGTACCACGCACCGCTCGACACCTTGCCGCTTTTCGCCAAGGGCGGCGCCGTCGTACCGATGTGGCCGCAGATGAACTACAGCGGCGAGAAGCCGGTCTCCACCCTCACCTACGACATCCACCCGCGCGGCACCTCCTCCTTCACCCTCTACGAGGACGACGGCCGCACCCGCGCGTACCAGTCCGGCGCCTACGCCCGCCAGCGGGTCGACGTCACCGCCCCGACGGCCGGCTCCGGCACGGTCTCCGTCTCCGTGGGCGCCCCCACCGGCGACTACACCGGCAAACCGGCCGCCCGCGGTTACGAGTTCACCCTGCACGTGGCCACCGCACCCGCCACCGTCACCCTGGACGGGACCCCCGTGCCGGGTCTTGCCTCCAAGGCCGCCTACGACTCCGCCGCGTTCGGCTGGTACTTCGACCCGGCGGACCGCTCCGGAATCCTCTGGATCAAGACGCCCGGCACGGCACGCGCGTTCAGCGTCTCGGCCACCGGCACCAGCGTCCCCGCGGCGGCCGCCCTGCCCTCGTCCGCCCCGATCGACCGGTCGGCCTGGTCCCTGGTCCACGCCGACAGCCAGGAGACCGCCGCCGAGAACGGCGCGGCCGTGCGCGCCTTCGACGGGAACCCGGCCACCCTGTGGCACTCGGCCTGGTCCTCGGCGAAGCCCGCCCCGCTCCCGCACGAGATCCAGATCGACCTCGGCGCCCGCTACGTGGTGGACGGCCTCGGCTACCTGCCCCGCCAGGACGGCGGCGTCAACGGCCGGATCGGCGGCTACGAGGTCTACGTCCGCGACACCACCGCCGACTGGGGGCCACCGGTGGCGAGCGGCACCTTCGCCGACACCGCGGCCGCCAAGACCGCAGCCCTCGCCCCGAAGAGCGGCCGCTACCTCCGACTGAAAGCACTGACCGAGGCGGGCGGCCGCGGCCCCTGGACCAGCGCCGCCGAGATCACCCTCACCGGCCGACCCGCCCCCTGACCCTCACCCCTCCAGGTCGCCGAGCACGGCCCGGCACTCCCGCCGGGCCGGCTCGCTCAGCAGTCCGCGCAACCGTGTGAACAGGGCGAGGAGTTCGCCGCCCCAGGCCTCGCGGAAGGCGGGATCGATCCGCGCGAGGTCGAGCTCGTTGGCCGCCGACAACTCGGCGAGGTCCCGCCGGAGTTCGAGGGCGGGGGAGTGCACGCGGCCGGTGAACCGGTCCCGGAAGTGCGGCTCCTCGCAGGCGAGCGTCGGATACGAAGCCGCGCGGTCGCAGGCGGCGTACCCGTACACGATCGCCTCGGCCTCGTCACCGATCACCGCGGCCAGTTCGGCCCGCCGGGCGAGCGGCAGCAGGGCGGTGGGAAAACCGTCCGTACCGTAGAACGCGTGGCACAGGCCCGCCCGCCGGAGCGCGGGCCGCGCTCCCCAGGACGCGAGCAGCCCCTGTACGCGCTCAAGGTGTGCGAGGAGGGTCCCGCCCGGATGGGCGATCTCCTGCGCACCGAGCTCCCGCAGCCATGCGACGGCGTGATCCGACACCGGCGTGTCCCTCCGGTCGACGTGGACGGGCCGGGTGGGTCGACACCCGGCCCCGCCCGTGCCCGGGTTCCGGACCCCGTGGCGCGGGCAGGGACGGGTTGCCGCCCGGGCCCTGCATCGATCTTGATCCCATCCAAAACCCAAGTCAATCCTCCGATTTACTCCCCACTTCCAAGCGATACCTTGGGTCTCATGACCCTCGATGATCTTCGTGTGTTCGTGGCGGTCTGCCGCGCGGGCAGCCTCAGTGCCGTGGCCCGCGACCTCGGCTGCACCCAGTCGGCCGTCAGCCAGCACGTCCGCCGCCTGGAGAAGCAGACCGGGACGAGCCTCCTGGAGCGTCACGCCCGTGGCGTCGTACCCACCGAGGCCGGCCGCATCCTCCAGGCGGCCGCCGCCGACGGCATCGCCGGACTCGACGGCGCCCTGCGCCGCGTGGACGACCTCGTCCGGGGCGGTGGCGGCACGGTCCGCGTCACCACCGGCGCGACGACCGTGCGGCACTTCATGTCCGAGGCCGTCGTCACCTTCCGCCGCCGCCACCCCGAGGTGAGCCTGGAGTTCCAGACCGAGAACTCCAGCCGCAGCTGCTTCGACGCCCTCGCCGCCGACGACCTCGACCTCGCCTGGATCACCATCGGCGGCCCGGTCCGCGGCATCGAGCTGCGCCCCGTCATGGAACTGCCCTGGGTGCTCGCCGTCGGCGCGGACGACCCCCTCGCCGCCCGCGCCCGCATCGACCCCGCCGACCTCGCAGGCATCCGCCACATCCGGCTGCCCGAGAACTCCGCCTCCCGAGCCCACCTCGACGCCGCCTTCGCCGAATCCGGCATCAGGGTCAGCTCCGACACCAGCGTGGCCGACTGGGACACCGCCCTGCTGCTCGCCGAACTAGGCCTCGGACACGCCGTCGTGCCCGCGCTGCCCGGCTGGCGGGTCCCCGGCTCCGACGGCCCGCTGCGCCTCGTGCCGATCCCCGCCCTGCCGCCGCTCGCGGTCGGCTGGGCCGTCCGCCGCTGGGCCGCCCTCGCCCCGCCCGCCCTGGTCTTCGCCGACGAGGTCGCCCGCAGCTGCCGGGCGCGCGCCGCCGGGCAGCCATGACGCCGCCACCAGCCCTACGGCCGTCAGCACCGCCAGCGCCACCAGCGGCGAGCCGTGCGGCCCGGCGCTCGCGGCGACCGCGATCCCGAGGGCCGGGCCGACGTTCATGGCCGTCTGCTTGAGCCCCCCGACAACCCCGGCGTACCCGGCCGGGGCCTCGCCGACCACAGCCCCGGTGGCCGTGACCATGACGGTGGTGAACCCGGCGCCGAGCACCCCGAAGGCCACCGCGGACGCGGAGCCCAGCCCGGCGATCCCGGCAACGACCAGCCCCGTACCGGCCAGCGCGGTCCGGCGCGCACCGAACCGGCGCAGCGCCAGGCCCGCCACCGGCGCCCCCGCCACCATCAGCGCGGTCAGCGGCAGCACCCGTACGCCGGTGGCGAGCGGGTCCAGCCCCTCGACGTCCTGGAGGTGGAACGTGGCCGTGAAGAGCGCCCCGAACATGCCCGCGGAGACGATCAGCAGCAGCCCCATCGAGGCCGTCACCGCCGTGGACCGGGCCACGGCGCGCGGTACGAACGGCTGCGCGGCCCGCCGCTCGCGGCGTACGAACAGGGCCGCGAGCCCGGCGGCGGCCCCGAAGCCGATGACGGTGGGCGCGGCGGTCCACCCGTACCCGGGCACGCCGACCAGCGCGTGCACGAACACCGCGAGGGCGGTGGCGAGGAGGGCGGCGCCGGTGAGCTCCAGGCGCCCGCGCTCCGTCCGCGGCGGCGCGGGGGCCCGTACGGCGAGCGTCAGCGCGGCGATCACCAGGGCCACCGGCACATTGATCACGAACACCGCACGCCAGTCCCACCGCGCCACCAGCACACCCCCGAGCAGCGGACCGGCCGCCGCGGCCAGTCCGATCGCGCTGGTCCGCACGGCGATCGGAGTGGCGAGCCGGTCGGGCGGGTAGGCGAGCCGCAGCAGCGCCAGCGTCGCGGGCTGCAGCAGCGCGCCGAACACGCCCTGCGCGGCGCGCAGCGCGATCACCCAGCCCACGCCGGGCGCGAACACGATGCCGGCCGAGGCCGCGGCGAAGCCGAGGACTCCGACGAGGAGCAGCCGGGGGTGCCCGTACCGGTCGCCGAGGCGCCCGGCCACGACCAGGAACGCGGCCACGGCCAGCAGATAGGCGGTACTGGTCCACTGGACCTGCGCCACGCTCGCCCCGAGGTCGCGCCGAAGACTCGGCTGCGCCACGGTCAGTACCGTGCCGTCCAGGGCGACGAGCATGGCTCCCGCCACGCTGACGAGCAGTGATGTCCGCTGCCTCATACGGGCTCCGGACCGAGGTGCGCGTCGACGGCGGCGCCGACGAGCCGTTCGACACCGTCGGCGGGCGCGCCGCCGAGGACCAGAGGCAGGCTGCCCCAGCGCCACAACTGCGCCACGCCGTGCAGGTTGGCCCACAACACGGCGGCGGTGACGGAGGGTTCGGCCGCTCCGCACCGGCGGACGAGCGTCACGAGGAGATCGAACATCGGGAGGGTCGACTCCCGCAGCCGCGGCCCCACGGAGGGACCCTGGCCCGTACTGTCCAGCAGATCGTGCCGGAACATCAGCGCGAACATCCCCGCGTGCTCCAGCGCGTAGCCAACGTACGCGCACCCGATCGTCCGCACCCGCTGCCGCGGGGACAGCTCCGGCGCGCCGGCCGTCGCCGCGATGCGCACCCCGAGATCCTCGAACCCGCGCCGGGCGATCGCCGACAGCAGGGACTGGTGGGTGGGGAAGTACCGGCGCGGCGCCCCGTGCGAGACACCCGCCCGGCGGGCGATCTCCCGCAGCCCGACAGCACTGGCGCCCTCGCTCATGACGAGTTCCACACCTACGTCGATCAGCCGCTCCCGGAGCGGTCTCTCCTGGTCCATGATCACTGTCTACCAGGGTGAGTAGACAATGTCTACTCGCGCGTCCATGGAGCCGGCGCTGTCCTTCGGCGAGACCTACCGGCGCGGCGAAGAGCGGGAGTTGGGAACAGTTGGCCCGGGGGGATGTGCCGGGGCCGCGAGGTGTCGCTCTAGACTTCAGGTCAACGTTTCGCAAAGCCATGTACGGCGCGGGGGAGCTCCGTACACGACGATGGGGTAGCCAGTGCTTCTGAAAACGTTCGGCTGGTCGTTCGCGGTCACCGCGCTCGGCCTGCTCGCGGCGGTGTTATACGGGGGGTGGGCGGGCTTCGGGATCGTGGCGATCCTGTCCATCCTCGAAATCTCGGTGTCCTTCGACAACGCCGTGGTCAACGCCGGGATCCTGAAGAAGATGAATGCCTTCTGGCAGAAGATCTTCCTCACCGTCGGTGTCCTGATCGCGGTGTTCGGCATGCGGCTGGTGTTCCCCGTCGTGATCGTCGCCGTCAGTGCCAGGATCGGTCCGGTCGAAGCGGTGCAGCTCGCGCTGGACGAGCAGGACAAGTACCAGCAGCTGGTGACCGACGCCCACCCGTCGATCGCCGCCTTCGGCGGCATGTTCCTCCTGATGATCTTCCTTGACTTCGTCTTCGAGGACCGCGAGTTCAAGTGGCTCGCGTGGCTGGAGCGTCCGCTCGCCAAGCTCGGCAAGATCGACATGCTCTCCGTCTGCATCGCGCTCATCGTGCTGCTCGTCTCCGCGACGACCTTCGCCACCCACGCCCACCAGTACGGCGGCATCCACGTGGACAAGGCGCAGACCGTTCTCATCGCCGGCATCGCGGGCCTGATCACCTATCTGGTCGTCGGTGGTCTCTCCGGGTACTTCGAGAACAAGCTTGAGGAGGAGGAGCGCGAGCACGAGGCCGAGGAAGCGGCCAGGACGAGCGGCACGAAGGTCCCGGCGGTCGTGATGGCCGGCAAGGCCGCGTTCTTCCTGTTCCTCTACCTGGAGGTCCTCGACGCGTCCTTCTCCTTCGACGGCGTCATCGCCGCCTTCGCGATCACCAACGACATCGTCCTGATGTCGCTCGGCCTCGGCATCGGCGCGATGTACGTCCGCTCGCTGACGGTCTACCTGGTCCGCCAGGGCACCCTTGACGACTACGTCTACCTCGAACACGGCGCGCACTACGCGATCGGTGCCCTCGCCGTGATCCTGCTCGTCACCATCCAGTACGAGATCCACGAGGTCATCACGGGCCTCGTCGGCGTCGTCCTGATCGGCTGGTCCTTCTTCTCCTCGGTCCGGCGCAACCGCAGGCTGGCTGCGGCCGGGGCGAGGGGCGCGGGGTCCGACGAGAAGACCGAGGTCTCCTCCGGAGTCTGAGCCGGGCCGTCGGCGCGGATGGACCGTGCAGCCTGACCTCGGCCGGCCGGGGTCGCCGTCGGCCGAGACCTGTGCCTGGCCGGCGGCGCCGCGCCCCGGAGGCCCTGTTGCGTGGTGCGGGGGATGATGGAGTGGCCGGGGAGGCAGGCCACGTCTGATCCCGCGGCCCGGTGGAGGAGGTGCACGTGCCATGACGGAGCACGACGGCCGTCCGTCGGCGCAGAAACTGGAGGAGGGCCGGCTGCTCAAGGAGCTGGAGGCCATCCACCGCACGCGCCACGAGACCCTGTTGCACGGGTCCGACGACGCCCTGGTCACCCACACGAAGCGGATGAACGAGCTGGAGCACGAGTACGTACGCCGCCACCCGCAGCGGGCCCAGACCGCGGGCCGCACCCGCTCGGGAGCCCGCGCCCGCAGCACCGGCGACTAGAACCCGTCCGGGCCCGGCGGCCGAGCCCGGCGGCCGGGCCCCGATCCGGCCTGCCGGGCGGTCAGGAGACGGGGGCGAGGAAGGCGCCGAAGGCGGTCGGCAGGCGCTTCCACGCCTCCCGCCCGGCGGCGAACTCGGCCTCGGTCAGCAGGCACGAGTCGAGGAGCTCCGCCAGCCCGTCGCGGTCGAGGCCGGGCGAGGTGAAGACGAGGTGCTGGCAGCAGTCGCCGTGCTCGGGGTGCCAGCCCAGCGCGGCGGCCGCCCTGCGCACGGGAGGCACCATCTCCCACGCGGCGTCCGGCAGCGAGGCCAGCCACGGGCCGTTGCTCTCCACGCGGAGCGCGCCGCCCGCGGCGTCCCAGGCCAGCAGGGTGTCGGGGCGGTCGGCGAGCCAGAAGCGGCCCCGGCTGCGGGCGGCCGCGGCCGCGAGGTCCTCCAGAGCCTCGTAGAGCCGCTCCGGGTGGAAGGGGCGGTGGCGGTGCCAGACGAGGGTGGCGACCCCGGCCTCGTCCGCCTCCTGCGGCAGCAGCGCGCAGGCCGGATGCTGGGCGGCGGCCGCCGCGTCGGTGTCGAATCCGGCGAAGGCCGTGCGCGCCAGTTCGCCGGACCCCGTCTCCACCCGGCGGGCGGTCGGGTGCAGCTGGGCCAGCAGGGCGCGGTCCTCGTCGTCCGCGTCCGCGCTGTCGACGAGCGCGAGGACGGGTGCGTACTCCAGCTGCCGGGCCCAGGTGTCCCCGACGGTCCGCCGGTCGGTGGGGGCCGCGGCGAGCCCCGCCTCCGCGAGGTCGTCCCCGTTGGCGAGGTACGCCAGGACGAGGGCGGGGTCGACCGCGGTGATCACATTGGTGAGGTCCAGGGCCTCGCCGCCGTGTGCGGCCACGACCTCGGCCATGGCGCGCGGTTCGACGGAGTCCCACAGTTCGACGACGGCGAGCCGGGTCAGTCCGTCCGCGGCGAGGCGCCACAGCTCCGGGAGCAGGTCCTCGCGCAGCGCGCAGCACGCGCAGTCGTTCACGAGCGGGGCCTCGCCCCGGGACAGCTCGCCCGAGGCGTCCCGCACCAGGCGCCGTACGGTCCCGCCGGCCGCCGTGGCCAGGTCGTGGTGCAAGGCGACGCTGCCCGGTACGGCGGCCAGCAGCTCCCGCACCGCGCTGCGGCGGGCGTCCGCGTGGAGCCCGCCGACGATGACGACGGGCAGGGTCACGGCTTGCTCCCGTAGCGGCGCTGGAAGCGCTCGACACGGCCGGCGGTGTCCAGGACCCGGGCGGTGCCGGTGTAGAAGGGGTGGCTCTGGGAGGAGATCTCGACGTCGATGACGGGGTAGGTGCGGCCGTCCTCCCACTCGACCGTCCTGTCGCTGGTGGCGGTGGACCGGGTGAGGAAGGCGAAGTCGGCGGCCTTGTCGCGGAAGACGACGGGGCCGTAGGCGGGGTGGATTCCGGGCTTCACGGTGCGCTCCTTGAAAGAGGGGAAGGGAGGGGAGGGCGGGGTCAGCGTTCCTCGCGGAAGTCGACGTGCCGGCGGACGACCGGGTCGAACTTGCGCAGCACCATGCGGTCGGGGTCGTTGCGCCGGTTCTTGCGGGTGACGTAGGTGTGGCCGGTGCCGGCGGTGGAGCGGAGCTTGATGATCGGGCGTACTTCGTTGCGTGCCATGCAGGCAGTATACGGAAATGGTTCCCATTTTCAATAGAGGCAGTGGGAGCCTACTTTGCCTCGGATGAGACAATCTTGTATCGTTCGAGGCGAAGGAGGCTCAGTCGTGATGAACGAAGAAGAACTGCTGGACGGCGCCGCCCGCGTCCTCGCCGGCGATCACAGCGCATCGATGGTGCAGATCGCCGCCGGCATCGGCACCAGCCGCGCCACGCTGAGCCGCCGCTACGCGACCCGTGAGGCCCTGCTCAAGGCCGTCGCCGTCCGGGCGATCGAGGTCGTCGACGGGTGCCTGGCCCCGCTCGACCTGACGCAGAGCGCCGATGCGGCCGCCTTCGACACCGCCATCGAGGAACTGGTCATCGCCCTGATGCCCGCCGCGCACCTCTACGGCTTCACCTCGCGCGACGCCACCGTCCTCGCGGACCCGGAGTTCCGGGCCGGCGTGGACCGGCAGGACCAGCAGGCCGTGGCCTTCATCGCCCTCGGCCAGCGGCTGGGCAGGCTGCGCGCGGACCTTCCGCCGTACTGGATCTGGTACTCGCTCTGGGGCCTGCTCGACGCGGCCGCCGAGGGCGTGCGCGACGGCCACTTCGCCCCGCGCCAGATCGGCCACCTGGTGCTGACCTCCTTCCTCAGCGGGACGCGGCCGCTCGGGCAGCCCCCCGCCGGCGCTCCCGCGCCCTGAAGCTCCTCTCCACCCGTGCGCACCGTGCGCACCTCTGAACGGAACCTCATGCACACCCCCGCGCAGGCTCCCCACAGGTGGATCGTCCTGGCGATCCTCTCCGGCAGCCTCCTGCTCATCTCCATGGACACCACGATCCTCAACGTGGCCTTCCCCTCGCTCGTCGGCGACCTCCAGCCGGGCGCCGTACAGCAGCTGTGGATCATCGACGTCTATGCGCTCGCCCTGTCCGGACTACTGGTCACCGCCGGTGCGCTCGGTGACCGTTGGGGGCGCAAGCGGCTGCTCATGGCGGGCTTCGGCATCTTCTCGCTCGCCTCGCTCATCGCCGTGTTCTCCACCGAGGCCTGGCACGTCATAGCCGCCCGCGCCCTGCTCGGCATCGGCGGCGCGGCCATCATGCCCTCCACCGTGTCGATCCTGCGCACCGTCTTCACCGACGCCAAGGAGCGCGCCTTCGCGCTCGCCGTCTGGGCGGCCGTCTTCGGCGGCGGCATGGCCTTCGGGCCGGTCGTCGGCGGACTCCTGGTCCAGGACTACGGCTGGCACTCGGCCTTCCTCCTCAACCTCCCCGTCGCCGCCGTCATCGTCGCGGCCGGCCTGCGCTACCTGCCCGAATCGCGCTCCCCGCGCAGCGGCGGCAGGTGGGACTGGTGGGGCGTCGGACAGTCCGTCGTCGGCATGCTCGCCCTCGCGGGCGGGATCAAGCAGCTCGGCAAGAGCGGGATCGCCGACCCGCTGCCCTGGGCCCTGCTCCTGATCGCCGCCGCCCTGCTGACCGTCTTCGTGCGCCGCCAGCTGCGCCTGGACAACCCGCTGCTGCAGGTACGGCTGTTCGCCAAGCCCGCCTTCAGCGTCGCGGCCACCGCGATCTTCCTGCCCATGGTGGGCATGGGCGCGATCCTGTTCCTCGTCACCCAGTGGTTCCAGTACGGCGAGGGCTACACCCCGCTGGAGGCCGGGGTGCGCCTGCTGCCGGCCCCGCTCGCGCTGATCGCCGCCTCGATGGCGGCCCCCTCGCTGATGCACCGCTTCGCCATCCGCCACGTGCTCGGCGCCGGGCTGGTCGTCCTGGCCGGCGGCATGGCCCTGCCCTGGACCTTCCAGCAGTTCACCGACCTCGGCTACCCGGCCTTCGCCGCCGCCCTGACCGTGATGGGCCTGGGCGCCGGCCTCGCCACCACCGTGGCCTCGGTGACCCTGGTCTCCGCCGCGCCCGCCGCCGAGGTCTCCAGCGCCGCCGCCATCGAGGAGACCTGCTACGAACTCGGCTCGGCCATGGGCGTCGCCGTCCTCGGCTCCACCGCGGCGGCGCTCTACCGGGGCAACCTGCCCGCCCTGGAGCTGGACGCCCCGAGCACCGCCGCCGTGCAGGGCTCCGTCGGCGAGGCCGCGCACACCGCCGAACGCATCGGCGGCGCCGTCGGGCAGGCCCTGCTCGACACCGCCTCGCACGCCTACACCCTGGCGATCACACCGGCCTTCCTGCTGGCCGCCGTACTTGCGGTCGCCGCGGCGGCCACGACCTGGACCCTCATTCCGCGGGACCTGCAGCCCACCGAGAACCACTGACCCGGGCGGCCCGCAGCGCGGGCGCGGCGGGCGCCGGGCCCAGCGTGGTGGTGCCGGGCGCCGCCCGGTGACCCAGGCCCGTGCGGTACGCGTCCATGGCCGCCTCGACCCGGCCCGTACGCCTCAGCAGATCGCCCAGCAGCCGGCACAGGTCCGCGAGATCACCCGACGCTCCACTGCGCTCCAGCAGCGCCAGGGCCTGCACGTAGTGCTCCTCGGCCGACTCCGGCTCGCCGCGCTCCTCGGCCATCAGGCCGAGGAGCCGGTGCGCGCCGCCCGCGTGTACGGCGCCGTGGCTGTCCCCCAGCTCCAGCAGCGCCGAGAGCAGCCCGGCGGCCTCCTCGTACCGGCCGAGCTGGCGCAGTACGTCGGCCAGCTCCACCTCCACCTGCGCCGTGTAGAGCCCGGCGCGACGGGCCGACAGCATGTCCCGGGCGATACGCAACTCCCGCTCGGCCGACGCCAGTTCGCCGTTCTGAGCCTGTACGTAGCCGCGCATCCAGTGGCAGTGCGCCAGATCGGTCCGCAGCCGCAGCTGTCCGTAGATCTCCTGGGCCTTGGCCAGTGAGGCGTCGGCGTCCGCCACCCGCCCCCCGGCCAGGAAGGTCCGGGCCACCTGCCGGTGCATGCCCGCCACCAGTGCCGGATCACTGACCTGCGGAGCCAGCGCGAGTGCGAGCTCGGCGGCGCGGGCGG
Source organism: Streptomyces sp. NPDC001502 (assembly GCF_042894785.1). Lineage (NCBI taxonomy): Bacteria > Bacillati > Actinomycetota > Actinomycetes > Kitasatosporales > Streptomycetaceae > Streptomyces > Streptomyces sp. NPDC001502. The sequence goes on along the minus strand of NZ_JBIAVW010000005.1, from coordinate 3,912 downwards.
CGCGGGCATGGGCTCCCATGTCGAGGTACGGCCCGATGATCGCGGCGTTGAGCAGCACCAGCGCCTCGGGATCGGCCAGCCCGCTCGCGCCCAGCTCGTCGATGGTGGATTCGAGCAGGTAGCAGGCGTAGCGCAGCTCACCGGCGAGCAGGTGCGCGACGGCCCGGCCGCGGATCGGCCGGGCCCGGCGGGGGAGCGGCTCGTCCGCGAGGAGGCGTTCCGCCGCTTCGAAGTGGCCGATCGCCTGCGGCAGTTCGCCGGACTCCAGCGCGCAGTCACCGAGCCCGAGCCGGGCCTCCGCCTGCTCGGGGGCCAGCCCGAGCTCCTCGGCCTCGGCGAGCAGCCGCCGGTAGCGCGCGGCGGCCTCGTCGGCCGCGCCCGTGGCGAGCGTCTGCTGGGCGTCGGTGAGGGCGAGCCGCAGCTCGGTGGCCAGGTGGGCGGGGCGGCCGGTGGTGAGCTCCTCGTACGAGGTGCCCAGGCGGGCGGCGAGGAAGCGCAGCGCGGTCTCGGAGGGCCGGACCTTGCCCGACTCCAGTGTGGAGATATAGGCCGAGGTATAGGAGGGCTCCGCCAACTGCCTCTGGGTCAGACCGAGTTCACCGCGCATGCGCTGTACCCTGCGGCCGATCCGGGCCGGTTCGTCCATGAAATCCCCCTGGTCGCTCGAACTCCCCAGTATTCAGCGGGAGCAGGCATTGCGCACGTCCCGTGCGCCACCTAGTTTAAGCAACCGATTCACCGTGCTTAACTAATCACTTAACTTCCGTTCCCGGGGGAGTACTTCATGGATCCAGTCAGAGGTTCGGGCCGGCATCCGGGCAGGCGTCCGGCCGTGCGTCCGGCGTGGCGCGCGGCCGTCGCGACGATCTGCGCGACCGCCGCGCTGGTGGCCGCCGGACCCGCCGGCGCGGCCGGCGCGGCCGCAGCGCCGGCGGGGCCCCGGATCGAGGTCGAGATACCCGGTCCGGAGCACGGTGGTGACGCCGGATCGGGCCACGCCCGCGTACCGGCCGCCGGCAGCCCCGCCAAGGCCTCGGGCCGGCTGTCCCCGGCCGAGCGGTCGGCCGACGGCCAGGTCACCAAGATGATCGACAACGGCTCCACGGCCGACCGCCTCGACGTCGTGGTCATCGGTGACGGGTACACCGCCGCCGAACTGGCCCGGTTCCACGCCGACGCCGCGCAGAAATGGGCGGAGGTGACCGCCGTCGAGCCCTACACCACGTACCGGAACCTCTTCAACGTCTGGACGGTCGACGCCGTCTCGCACGACTCCGGCGTCTCCGGAGACCCCGACCCTGCCACCGTCCGCGACACCGCCCTCGGCTCGTACTTCTGGTGCGAGAACATCGAGCGGCTGCTCTGCGTCGACCAGCCCAAGGTGGACGCGTACGTGGCGAAGGCGCCCGCCGCCGACCTCGTCATCGTCCTTGCCAACAGCGCCAAGTACGGCGGAGCGGGCTACAACGAGCCCAGCGCCACCCTCGGCTACGAGGGGATATCGACGGCCTCCGCGGGCCACCCGAAGTCCGGCCAGGTCGCCATCCACGAGACCGGCCACTCCCTCGGCAAGCTCGCCGACGAGTACTTCTACCCGGGCGTCCCGGAGTACGAGAAGTACACCGGCCCCGAGCCCGGCGAATCCAACAGCTCGGCCCTGCCGGCCGACCGCATGGCCGCGCAGCGGACCAAGTGGTACCGCTGGCTCGGCGAGGAATCACCCGACGGCGGCACGGTCGGCGCGTACGAGGGCGGCAACTACTTCGTGACCGGGCTGTACCGGCCCACCGACAACTCCCTCATGCGGGTCCTGGGCAAGCCCTTCAACCTGCCCGGCGTCGAATCCATGATCGCCGGGTTCTACCAGCACGCGCGGATCGTCACCCCGCTCACCCCGACCGACCGCACCCTGCGGCTGCGCCACAAGGCGAAGGCCTCCGTACCCAGGCTGGCCGGCGCGGACGGCCGGCAGCTCGTGGTCCGCTGGTACCTCGACGGCCGCGAGCTGAAGCGCTTCGAGGGCCGCACCGAGGTGTCGGTGGCGGAACTGTGGCTCTTCGACCTCCGCACGCACCGCCTGACGGTCACGGCCGAGGACCGCACCCCGTCGGTCCGCGACCCGAAGGTGGTGCGCACCCTGCGCTCTTCGGTCGACTGGAACGTCCGGCTCTGACTCCTCCCTCTCCCGTGGGGTGATCATCCGTCAGGCTCCGTTGTCAGAGGCTCCTCCTAGGGTGGACACATCACTCGGGGAGCCTCTGAGAAGGAGCACAGACATGTCCGCCAACAAGATCCAGCACAAGGTGAACCACGTCGCGCTGGTCGTGGACTGCTCGGGTTCCATGCGTCAGCACCAGGGGCAACTGATCCGCGTCGTGGACGAGTTCGTGGCGGGATTGAAGGCGGAATCGGACAGTCTCGGTCATGAGACCCGGATCAGCCTCTACTCCTTCGACCACAGGGTGGAGAATCTGGTCTGGGACATGGACGTGAAGCATCTGCCGTCCATGCGGGGTCTGTACAAGGTGAACAACGGCGCGACCGCCCTCATCGAAGCCTCGCTGAAGTCACTGGACGACCTGGGCCACATCTGGGAGGAGTACGGCGAGCACAGCTTCCTCCAGATCGTGGTGACGGACGGCGAGGAGAACGCCTCCGGCGGCGACCGGCGGCACGACGGCGACATGACCATCCTCGGCCCCTGGCTCGACAGGATCGCGGCGAGGATGGGAGCACTTCCGGGCCACTGGACGTCCGCGATCCTCGTGCCGAACTCCCTGGCGAAGCGGACCGCCCAGAACTACGGTTTCCCGGCCGGAAACATCGCCATATGGGATGCGGATTCCCAGGAGGGCGTCGAGGAGGCGATCGGCACCGTCCGCGCCGCCGCCACCAGCTTCCTCCGCGGCCGCGAGAAGGGGGTGCGGGGTACGAAGAACCTGTTCGCGATCGGCCAGGACCTCTCGGTCGACGACGTACGGGCAAACCTCGAACCGGTCCCGGCCGGCAAGTACCGGCTCCTGAAGGTCGACGAGGAGGTCGGGATCCGGTCCTTCGTCGACTCGCATCCGGACGTGACGTACGAACGCGGGTCCTGCTACTACCAGCTGGGCACCCGGGTCCAGGTCCAGCCCGACAAGGAAGTCATCGTGGTCGAGAAGGGCACCGACCGCGCGTACACGGGCGACGCGGCCCGCAGCCTCCTGTTCGGTGCGGACATCCAGGGGACCGTCTCCGTGAAGGCGGGGCGCAATCCCGAGCTGGAGGTGTACGTGCAGAGCCGTTCGGTGAACCGGAAGCTCAAGGCCAGGACGCGTCTGCTCATCATGCTCTGAACGGGCCCGGCGGTGGAGCGGCCTCCGCGGCAGGACGCTCAGAGCGGCAGCTGTTCGACCACGCTCGTGCCGCTGCCCTCCTGGGACTCCCAGGTCCACGTCTCCTCCAGGCGCAGGCGCCCGTCGGGGAGCTCCGTCAGGAGCGAGGTGCAATGCCCGGACGCGGTCGTGCCGTCGAGGCGGAGCTGGACGTAGCGGAAGTCGATGGTGCGGCCGGCCCGGGTGCCGACGAGGTAGCCCATGGCCACGTCGCCGCCCCGGTATTCGGCCCAGACCCGGTCGTCCCGCTCGTGGTACTCGAACCGGGTCTGCCGGCCGACCTGGCCGGGAGACTGGTCGGCCACGGGGGCGAAGACGAGGCCGTCGAGCGAGCGTGCCACGGGTGACTCCTGGAGGAAGGCGATCCGGGGCACCAGCTTAGAAGCACGGGGTCCTCCCGGTCGGCCTCAGGCCGGCTTGCGCCACACGGAGATGTGCTTCGTGGAGTCCTGGGTGAACGGCGCCCCGTCCCAGTCCGCGACGCGACGTTCCCTCTCGAGCCCGGCGATCCGTGCCATCAGGTCGAGCTCGGCCGGCC